>CALBZH010000149.1 GCA_937889795.1 uncultured Syntrophobacteraceae bacterium
GCGTTGAGCTCCAAAGGTACTCGAATGCAATCGAAGGAGCCATATGCGCCTTTGATGAGGAGATGGATCAGGCAATCAATGATACCATATCCATAAGAGTGATTGAGCTGTTGCTTGATAAATACCACTACAAAGATGAAAATATTGTTTTTGATAATGAGATGATCGAAAGACTATTTCATGATGTGGACTACGTCATAGAGTCGGATTTGCCGGATGTTCCAAACGATACCCTGGTAAGAATCCTGGGCGTCCTGAATTTTGTGGCAAAGCGAAGGTCCAGGGGAGGTCGAGAGTACCTGGAAATCATCAATAAATATGTTGGAGCCAGGATTACCGCGGGGGTTCGCGTCCTGTGACATCTGTCACGTCTGTCAAACAGGGTGGCTGCATCCATGGCGAGAAAGGGAATAGACCCGGTTGTCTTGATGGCAGTGCTGCCCTGCGCAGGGGAGATCGAGATCATGAAGCGTCGTCCGAGAAGCGCTTCCGTGGCGCGCCCAAGCGGCGCTCCATTTCTGAGGCGAGTGGTCAGTCTTCCCGAGAGGTTCTATCGATCCCGTCACCCGTTCAATGTCCGCGCTTTTTCGCAAGGAATTGACCTCTCGTTTCGGACCAACGTCACCTTCTTCGTTGGAGAAAATGGCAGTGGCAAATCCACCCTGCTCGAAGCGATCGCCGAGTGCTGCGGGTTCAGCCCCGAGGGTGGCAACCGCGATCATTGCCGGGCGACGTTCGCCGACCGGTCCGATCTGGCGCAGGCTCTGCGGCTGTCATGGCTCCCGAAGGTGACTGAAGGGTTCTTCATGCGGGCGGAAAGCTTCTACAATTTCGCTTCCTACATCGACGAGGTTTCGAACCTCCGGGCGTACGGGGGGAAGTCGCTGCACGCCCAATCCCACGGCGAGTCCTTTCTCGCGCTGTTCACTCATCGCTTCGAGCAGGGGATTTACATCCTGGATGAGCCGGAGGCCGCGCTTTCGCCGCAGCGCCAGCTGTCTTTCCTGCAAATCATCCACCACCTTGAATCGCCCGGGCACGCTCAGTTTCTGATCGCGACGCACTCACCCATTATTCTCGCCTATCCGGGGGCCGTCCTCTTCAGCCTGGATGGCGACACGATCCGGGAGATCGCGTACCGTGAAACGGATCATTACATCGTGACCCGTGATTTCCTGAACGCACCCGAACGGTATTTCAGGCATCTTTTCGATGCGTCGGGCAATGAAACGGAGGATCCCTGACCGTGGGCACTCCGGTCACGGCGGTGACCTCCCGCCTTAAGGGGGCCAAAGCAAAAAGACCCACCGGCCAAACCAGCCGGCGGGTCTTTTCAGAATCAAGGGGTGGGTCTCACAGTGACCCTACCAGAGCCTCTGATGAAGCCATCCATTTGCCTCGGGGCATTTGCGGGCGTGTCGGTATGCCCCGGCGCGCTCCCTGAGGCGAGAGATGCTCCCAGTCTCGCTCAGGGGGTGCAAGCCAAGGGGGCGTTCGCTTCTCACAACCGATCCTTTCGTTGACCAACAGCCGATACGATCGCCGGGGATAAGGCGATGCGCGCAATTAGAAGGTTAATCCTTTAATCATGCTCCCCTTGGCTTCCACGGTAATCCTTGAAATCTCAAACACATCCCCACCTCTGCCGATGGTTCTCGTGACGGCCTTTCCCTGATAGGTGAACAGGTCGTTCCCATTTTGTGCACAGAGTCTGACTGGGGTTCCCGTGTTGATCTCGACGCAGACATCGGTGGTGCCGGAAATGAGGCCGGTGAGACCGAGATTGTCAACCACAACGGGATCGGGATCGAATACGGAGATGAACCCGTCGACGGCCACCAGGAGCTTTTTTGCGTTCCAAATCACTGAAACGATCGCATTGTCTCCGGCCCCGTCCTCGGTCGTCGCCTTGAAGGCCCGTTTGCCGGCTCGCCACCTGGGATCGAGGCTCGGAGTGACAGTGGTTAGGATATGACCGGCCACTTCCACGTCGAACGTCGTGTCGGCAGCAATCTGCGCTACATCGACGTCCGGCAGCTGGCTGAGATCGAGCTGCATGAACGCCTTATATCTCCCTGACGGGATTTCGTTACAGGTCACGGCGCCGCCGCCCCGTTGACAGACGACCTGTTCCAGGTAGCCTTCCTTATAGGTGGCGACATGTTTTCCAGTGACGCCTTGGGCAAGAGCACCTTGGGCAACGAGGAGCATGGCGGGTACAACCAACACCGTCGACAACAATCGCTTTAACATGGGATTCAACCGTCCTTTCCGGAAGCCGCGCATCCAAGAGATGCCCATCGGATTCTGTCCGATCTCAGCAGGCTCACTTGGTGGCAGCGTCCCTGAATTGTGAGTTACTTGCTTGTGACACCTTAAGCGGAGACAGTCTCCGACAACGATCATGAGTATCAGACTGGGCTTCTGCTGATCTTCCTCGACCTGCGAGGCACGTAGCGTCCTCTCATGACAGGCGGACAAAACAACAGATCATGCTGCCCACCCTTTCACATGGAATCGTCTCACCTCCTTTCAATCGAAAAACGCGGAGCTCGCTCGTGTGCGGATGGAACGTTGTGCTCCGGAGGCCGGATTGAGAGCATTCGGCACCTCGACTCGCTGATGTCAACTCTGCAGGTCTCAAGGAGAAAACCCAGCCAGCACGTGCGCGGAGAAGGATTGGGCCTACGTTTTCACGTATTCCTATTCCTTTTTGGGCTGCATGGGGTTGATTCTGATGGTGGCAAGTGAATGCTCTTTTTGTAGCACATGACCTCCGTCATCGGAACGGCGTGCTCCGATTTGCGTCGAAACCGATTGGACGCGATACCGTCAGAGAAGGGCTCTGAACCAGGCTCAAAACCGGGCCTTATGATGTGTGGTGCAGCAATCAATCGGTGGAGTTTTCGATTTTGATGAGGATTCCCTTTGAAAAATCTTGCGATGGGACCTTGCGCATGTGCATTCCATTGGGGGGATTCGGTTCAATAGTAGATGGAGCGGCAGCGGTGGTAGGGCTTTTTTCGGAAGGGCTCCAGCTGGCCCAGCTGCCACAGCCAGTGGTCAATCTGAGCGCTCGAAATCCTTGAGCCGGGTGCGGTCAGGTGGTGTCGGATGGTTTCAACCGCATGCAGGGTCGTGGCGCGGATTTCGACCTCTTCCTGTCCGCCGGGCTCCAGATAAACCAGACCGTCCACGCGCTCCTGGAGATCTTCGCGGTAGGAGATGATCCCGAGCGCCCGCAGGACCTGGGGCAATTTATAGTCGGCGAAGGCCGTAAGCTGGCTGATATCGTCAAACGCGCCCCAGTCTTGACCTGAGAAGGCGTGGTGGACATCCGATGCGAAAATCTGGGCACGCTTCCAAAAGTAGAGCCTGCGGTCATCATAGATGGCTTCGTCACGGAAGCTTGGAAAGGAACCGACGACCAGCTGAACAGTCCGGACGGCACTTCCTTGGGCTGCTTCCAGGAGATGAATAATGTCTCCCTGCCATCGCGTGCGCAGCACCCGGCCCGCCTCGTGCAAGTTGGCCAGTCGCTCCCTAAGGAGGGGAGCGGCTCCCTCTCCGGAAAAGATGCGGGCTAAGACCTCGGGAGAGACCGTCTCCAGGAAATCGGCGCGGGTGAGGGGCAAGGAAGAGTCCATGGCTCGCTTGAGACAGGCGGCCAATCCCCAGTATCCCGAGAGCCTTTCCCCGCGATACGAAATGGACCATGTCGGCTGACCCGGGTCTGGCCAGAAGCAGTGGTTGAGAACATCGAGGACGAAGATCCAGCGCACCGTTTCAGCCGTGCCGTCAAAGAAGTGGAGGGTGCGATCCCACGGGGGAAGATCGCGCAGCACATGTCCCCAACGGGCAATGGCGCCGTCGATCTCCTCGGGGTGGTGACGAACCCGTTGGAAGGAGCCGATGACCGGCGCGATGGAATCGAGAATGGGGAGTTGCTCCATGGAGACTCTCTCCGGCACCCGCAGTGGTGGCGTGGGATGTCCTGAATGCCGTGCGCCGCGGGGCTGATCTGACTTTATATACCATATTCAATGGCTTATGGAGTTTCGGCGGCTCAAACTACCATCAGCTTGACTCAAACAGGGTCTTTATAATACCTTAAGCCTTGCCGTGGTTCTAGCAACAGCTCTCCGTGCTTCCCTCTACCCCCCGTGTAGTGAATCATGCGCACCACTTGTCGAGGGCTCATGGACCGCCCTTCACTGCAAACCCATGTTAGGAGGACAGTAATGAAAAAGCTTGTGATTGCAATGATGAGCTTGGCCCTGGTGATGGCTTGGACGGGCGCACCCGTCATGGCTCAGGACACGATCAAGGTAGGCGTCATCCTGCCTCTAACAGGTGGACAGGCGGCATTCGGTGAGATTGAGAAGAACTCGTTTGAGATGGCTCTCGAAGAGATCAACGGGGCGGGCGGTATAGCGGGGAAGAAGCTGGAGCTCCTCTTCGAGGATGACACGGGAAAGCCAGAGGTAGCTCGCTCGGCGGCCGAAAAGCTCATCAACAAGGACAAGGTGGTCATGCTGGGCGGTGGGTACGGGAGCTCCGAAACGTTTGCTATCGCGGGCGTTGCGCAGCAGAATCGGCTGCCTTTCCTGGTGAACACGGGATCCGCGGACAAGATCACCAGATCGGAAGAGCACACGTCTGAACTCCAGTCACGAGTGGATAT
>CALBZH010000150.1 GCA_937889795.1 uncultured Syntrophobacteraceae bacterium
ACTGTGGCAAGAAGGCAAGCCATCTCGTAGATGACCATCGCATGGCCAGATCCGGCGGTAATGGTCATTCCCAATGCAAGCGCTACACACCAAAGTGTCATTGCTCTACATATCAAAGGCTTACGCGTCCTGTAACGTGAAAGCGATTGAAATGTCGGTCATTTTCGTGCAGAACTGCGCCGACGCTCTGCTTCTCGAAAGAGTGAGATACGAATAAGATGACTCCTGTCGAAGAAGTGAAGATAATACCGTCTGGCACATGGCCAATCACGAAACCGGAACCGTCTTTCTGGGAGATGAGCCGGTGCCAGGAGGTGTTGACCTTTCAAGCACTGCAAGGAGATGCTCGACGATGAAGACTTTGCTCCTGAATCCACCCTCCTTCGAAAAATTCGACGGAGGCGCGGGGGCGCGGTGGCCTGCACGCCGCGAGATCGCATCCTATTGGTATCCGGTCTGGCTGGCCTATCCCGCCGGGCTGATCAAGGAAAGCCGGCTGGTGGACGCCCCTCCACATGGGATCTCACCCGAGGAGACCATCCGGATTGCGCGTGATTTCGAATTCCTGGTCCTATTCACCAGCAAGCCGGGATTTGCACATGACGTTTCCCTTGCCGAGCGAATCAAGGAAGTGAATCCTTCGATTAAGATCGCGTTCGTCGGGCCTCCGGTCTCCATCGAGCCCGAAAAGGCGCTGAAGGCATCGGAGGCCATTGACTTCGTTGCGAGGAAGGAATTCGACTATACCGTCACCGAGTTTGCTCAGGGCAAGGATTTAAAGGACATTCTCGGGGTCAGCTACCGGCACGATGGCGTGATCACCCACAATCCGGACCGACCGCCGCTCGAGGACCTCGACTCCCTTCCCTTCATCACCGAGATCTACAGGCGCGACCTGGACCCGACCAAATACAACATCCCCTTTCTCAAACACCCTTACATTTCCTTCTACACGTCGCGCGGCTGTCCGGCACGCTGCATCTACTGTCTGTGGCCTCAGACGTTTACGGGGCATCCCTGGCGTGTGCGCAGCAATGAGAATGTGGTTGCGGAAGTGAAGCGTACCCTGGAGATCTTCCCGGAAGTGAAGGAGATTTTTTTCGACGACGACACCTGGGCCTGGGGCAAGGCCCGCGTGATCGAGCTCTGCAAGCACCTGAAGCCGCTAAGCTTCACCTGGTCCTGCAACAGCCGCGTGCATGCAGACTTTGAGATGCTCAAGGCCATGAAGGAAGCCGGATGCCGCCTTCTCGTGGTCGGATTCGAATCCGGGTCTCAAGACGTTCTGAACAACATGAAAAAGGGGATTACCATCGAGCAGTCCCTGACCTTCATGAAGAACTGCCGGGAGCTTGGGCTGACCGTGCACGGCGACTTCATGATCGGACTTCCGGGCGAGACGCGCGAAACCATCCTGCAGACCATTGAGCTCGCTGAACGACTTGACCCGGAGACGATCCAGGTCTCCCTGGCCCACCCCTTTCCGGGCACGGAATTCTACCGGTATCTTGAAGCCAACGGCTACTTGACCGAAGACGACATGTCCGATGAGCTCGGCCACCAGCTCCCCAATTATGAATACCCATGGCTGAGCCGGCAGGAGATCGTGGATGCCGTGGAGTACTTTTATGGCCGCTACTATTTTCGCCCGAGAGTCATTTACAGGATCGTCCGCAAGGCCATCTTTGACCGGGACGAGCGTGCCAGGCTCTACGAGGAAGCTCGAGACTACCTGACACTGCGCGCGCGCAGAAAGAGGTTCACGGGCAATGTGTTCGAGAAGGCCCGCTGAGCCGCGCCTCAAGCCGCCCGTCGTCGCCTCCGTTTCCGACCACGGCCCGGCTCCCGATTTCCGCAATCAGGTCATACCGGCCGGTGGATTGAAGCTCCGGCAGGACGGGATCCGTCTTGTCGGCCACAAGCACGACGCGTTTGGCTGAATTCCAGAGGGTCGTAAGCGCTCCGGTGTCGAGGAAGCGCTCGGGAGGCTCGCGGCGGTTGGGAGGCGCGTGATCGTACCTGGAATCCTTCAGCACATAGACCATACGCCCTGAATAATAAGGGAGTCCGCCGATCCACATGTACTCGTGAGGCTCCCGGCTGACGACGATACCGGACGGTCCCGCGTGCTGCGCGGCAAGCTCCGCGGTCGGACGGAGCGACATGAAGGGCTCCATGACCCCAAAACCCCAGTGGACCATGATGAACAGGGGAATCGTCATCGCTCCGAGCAGGGCGGCAGCCGCTCCGTATCGCGTCTTCCTCATGCAGTCCGCGGCGCCCAAGCTGATCAGGGAGATCCAGGCTAACGTGGCAAAGGTGGGCCACCAGATGCGCTCGAGAGTCGTCGTTTGCTCCGGTCCCCCGACCCATCCCGATCCAGGCCAGGTGGCTGCCACGGCATCGAAGATGAGACCACTCGCCGGGCCGAGGAGGAGGTACGACCCTACTGCGGCTAGGCCCGCCAAAGTCGCCATGGATCCGATCGAGATGACGGCGTGGCGCGGAGTGGGAAGTGTCTCCCGGCTGTCCAGGAGACGGCTCCAAAATCGCCCGATCAGTAAGGACGCTGCGGGAACAGCCGGGAGTGCGTAGTATTCGAGCCTCGACTTGGAAGTGGAAAAGAGCCCGACGACAATCCCGACCCACAGAAGCGGCAGCAGTTCGGGCGCCTGTCTCCATCCGTTCCCGAACGCCCGCTTCGCACTCTGCCACAGCGCTGACGGAACGAGCGCGGTCCAAGGAAACGTCCACATCAAGGTCAGGGCAAGAAACACGGGGAGAGAGACGAACTCGTCGGCTGGAAATCGTTGGCCCGTGTAGCGCTGGAAGTGCTCCCGGATGAAAAAGTAGTTGAAGAATTCAGGATTGGCCTGACAGACCGCCCAATACCACGGAACCGCCACGGCTGCCGTCAGTCCGGCCCAAAGGATCAGGCGAGGCGGGAAAAGGGATCGCAGCCGTCGGCTCAGGATCGCGTGAATTCCCACAATGACCGCGGGTAGACCGAGCCCGAGGAGTCCTTTAATCAGGGAAGCGAACCCGGCGGCGGCGAACATCACCCAGGGCCACGGAGACCGCAGCCCGTTATTGTCTTGAACGAACCCCTTGACGTAGGAAAGAACGGCCAGAGAAATCCAGAAGCTCAGCGACGGGTCTGGCAGGATCATTCGGCCGAAAATGAACGGACCGAGGCTTGTAGCCTGAACAAGGGCTGCCAGCCAACCCGCTCTAAGACCGAAGAGGGCGGTCCCCATGGCCCCGGTGACGGGGATCGTGCCCCATGCGGCAAGGGCCGGGAACAGCCGTGCGGAAAGCTCGGACTCGCCGAGCACCGTCTGGGCGATGGCGATAAGCCAGTAAAGCAGGGGCGGCTTGTCAAAATGTCGGGCTCCGTTGAGGTGCGGCGTGATCCAGTCGGCCCCGTTTCGCATCTCTCGGGCGATTTCGGCGTACATTCCTTCGCCGTGCTCCAACCCTGGCGTCCAAAGGCCGAGCAAGAACACGGGCAGGGCCGCCAGGGAAATCCAGAAGACCGGCCGTCGCTCCCAGAGTGCAATTAATTTGTCGGTTAAGGCCGCATCACACCCGTTGTTCGACTTGAGGAGCGCGTTCGGCCATCCATATTGGCTGAAGTTGAATAAACGCATCGTTCCGGTTAGCCCTTCGGTTACACAATCAAAAGAGCGGCTTGAAGCGGCGATGATGGCCTCCATCGCGACCGCAAGCCGCTCCTGTAAGCATGCAGCAATCCATTCCCGAGCTGACCACTACAGGCATCCGTTCGCTAAGTGGTTGTGCAAAGCTCATTCCAGGTCATTGCGCTGTTGTTTCGTTCCAGTCCCCACGGAGCTCGATTTCCACCGGAATTCCTA
>CALBZH010000151.1 GCA_937889795.1 uncultured Syntrophobacteraceae bacterium
CTCAAGGGGGGAATTCGGATAAGGGCTTCTGCCGCGATCTACTAGAGGCTCCGTCGTCCGGGCGGACCATCGTCGTAAGCGCAGGCGGCGGACGCGTGGGTGCGGACTTGCTCTCGGCGTGCATCCGGGCCATGGAGCGCCTCCCCGACCCGGACCTTCGCATGAGGCTGTTCCTCGGCCCGTTCATAGAGGAGACGGACCGGTCCAGCGTCCAAGCACTTGCGGCAAAGGACCCGCGTACGACCCTCCGCCCCTTCGCGCCGGATTTCGTGGCCGAGCTCAGGAGCGCCGCCCTTTCCATCAGCATGGCCGGCTACAACACGTGCATGGACCTGCTCACGGCACACACGCGAGCCCTGGTGTATCCCTTTCCTCAGAATCGCGAGCAGGCCATGCGCGCCGCCAAACTGGAGGGGCTCGGCGTCGTTCGGGTGCTCACAAGCCTCGACCCCGATGCTCTCGGCGATGCCGTCTTGGCGGCCCTTTCCGACCCGTCCCAAGCTGACTCTGTCCCCATCGACCTGAACGGCGCCGAGACCTCGGCCCGGCTGGTGGAGCACTATGGATCCACTGCCTGGGAAAGTGGAATGGCGGATGTCACTCCATGGGTTGGCGGATGACCGTCTTCCACTTCTTCGGATCCGCTCTCCTGATGTCGCTGAGGTAGATTTCGTGGTGCTTGCCGCACGGCTTGCGGCCGCACTCCTCGATGAACCGGTGCACCCGTTCGATGGTCGGCCCCTCCTCAGAGAAGGGACCGATATGCATCGTCTGGGCAACCGTACCTTCGGCGAACGGCTCGAACCGAACCCGATCGAGGCGCGCCGGGCTCTTCTTCCGTTTCACGTCTTCGGAAGCCGCCCGGACCAGACCTTCCGTCACGTACCGCGGCTGCATGATCATCAACGTCCATTTCCAGCTCGACTTGTCTTCGAGACTGAACGCGGACATGTCATCGGCCCACCAGAGCCCCTCCAAGGGCATGACCCCGTAGTCGATTGCCAACGGCCCCTTCTTGATCATGAACTTCAAGGTGTACGACAGTCCGAACAGCACCTCGACGCTCTCCGGAAACTCCGGGGAGGCATTGGGGTCGCCAGCGCCGTCGATCATGAGGAAAGCCATTTCAGGGACGTCAACCTGCTCCACCCGGTTCGTCGGCGGCTGGTACAGGTGCTTCAGCTCCTTTTTCAGATCGAGCTTGTCCACTTCGCCTCCTCGAAATCACAGCTTCAGCAGATCGCGCCAGAAAGGCGATATCAGATCGCGGGGAATCTCGGGCGGGAAATCACGCCGCAGCTCCCTGATCTCGCTCTCGGAGGGGACATCCGTTCGTGTCAGGTCGTGGATGACCCTCCATCCCCCTTTTCCCCGCTTGAGAAACGTGGTGTAGACGACATCGGGGAGGATGCTCTCCGGCACGCGACTCCCGTCCGCGTACAGCGCAAACCCTTCGAAGAAGCAGTAGCTTCCAAGGACCTTGAGCTGCTCGATCTTGAAAACAACGGGCTTCGGTGCCCTTTCCGCCCGCACGAACTGGCGCATGCCGTCGCAGATCTGTTTTCGCTCGGCGGACCCCGGCTGGGGCGTGTAAGGAGACCCGGCCAAGGCCACGCACGGCCACAGCATCATCATGAGAACCGTTATTCCCAGGCGGATGCTCCGACCCGAATGACTCCCCCGAAGTACCTCAAGCCTGTCGTGGACCGGATAAGTCTCACTCACACAAGCCGGCCGCGACCGCTTTCGGAATTTCATCGGCACACTAGGCTTCATGGCAGCTCTTCCTCTTCTCTGAATGGTCCTTCAATTCTTCGTGCCTGAAACAACCCACAACATGGTCGTTCACCATGCCCACGGCTTGCATGAACGCGTAGCAGATGGTCGTGCCCACGAACTTGAAACCGCGCTTGCGAAGATCGTCGGACATGGCTTTGGATTCATGGGTGCTGGATGGAATGTCGCCAGGCTTTTCCCATGAGTTCTGGATGGGCGAGTGATCCACGAATTGCCAAATATAGCGGTCGAAGCTCCCGAATCGCTCTCGCACCTGCAGAAACGCGCGGGCATTGGCGACGGCCGCACCGATCTTCAGCCTGTTTCGGATGATCCCGGGATCAGCAAGGAGTCTGGCGACCTCCTCCTCGCCATATCGAGAGATCTTCAGGGCGTCAAACTGGTCGAGCGCTTTTCGATATCCGTCGCGCTTTTTGAGGATGGTCGACCAGCTGAGACCCGCCTGCGCCCCTTCCAGGATCAGAAACTCGAAAAGCGTCCTGTCGTCGTGGACGGGGACTCCCCATTCCCGATCGTGGTAGGACTGCTCCAGCTCGCTCTTGTTGGCCCATTCACATCGCTTCATGGCACCGCTTTCTGCTATAAGGAAGGCAATCTCGTGTCCGCGACGCCAGATTAGCCGAGAGAGGCGGACCACGGCAATCCAAATGAGGCTGTCGAAATGAGACGACTTTGCCATCTCCTCCTGACGGTTGTTCTCGCGGGGAAGCTCCTGGCCGCGGCAACACTCTGCTTGGCCTCCGACTATGCCTGGCTTCCAGCCTACGACCCATCCCGAGCTCTGGAGAAGCGCTTCGCCCCGCCTCCGGGATTCGAGCGGGTGGTCGTCGATCGAGGCTCGTTTCAGGAATGGCTCCGCAGGCTCCCGCTCAAGCCGGGAGCGCCTCCGGTCATGCTGCACGATGGGAGGACGAAGGGCAATCAGGCGGCGCACCTCGCGGTGGTCGACATCGATGTCGGCCCGCGCGACCTGCAGCAGTGCGCCGACGCCGTCATCCGACTTCGAACCGAGTACATGTTCGCACGACAGGCGCTGGACCGAATTCGGTTCACCTTCACCAACGG
>CALBZH010000152.1 GCA_937889795.1 uncultured Syntrophobacteraceae bacterium
CTATTGAAGTGAAGGGGTTCCGGGGGTTCAAAGGCCCTCCCGATGGTCGGGAAGAGCATCCTCGATTTTGCGCGGGAAGGCCTTTCGGGGGGCTGGCTCGCCGGGGGAGCGGCTTGCCCCGCCCCCCAAAGCTTTAGCGCTGGGTTGACCGAATGATTCCCGATTCGCCGCGATTCAACTTTCGATTCATGCAGTCCATAACACCAATTCCGAAACGCCCTTCACCAGCGCACCACCCCTCCCGATAATCCGAACACTCCCCGCAGCTCAGATCCCGAATCAGCGCATCAAACTGATGCTCGCTTCCACGAAACCGATGCACCCGGCTAAAGTGAGTTACGAGAATCAAGTAGAACTCGAGTTCACGTTCTTGATGATGACAACAAACCGCCTGTCGTTGTTCCCTTGCTCTCTTTCTCGCTCTTGCCGCCCTCTTGTTTGGATTCATGCTATCCCCTTTTTCGACAATGATATATGTACCATACAGTCATGATATATGTACCATACAGTCATGATATATGTATGATTCCCCAATGATATAAGCCACTTACCGACATGCTCTTTATCTCTTTCGGTCAGAACGGACATTCCCCCTGTTCTTCAACCCGGATGAGCTTTGCGATGTAGCGAAGGACACCAGACCACCCCGAGGCCTCGGCCACATGGAGCAGCTCGCCGCGACGATCCGCACGAAGAACCCAAGCCCACTCTTGAGCCGAGAGAGTCCCCAGGAGCTCCGCTTCCTCGTCCACCTGGGCAGCGATCTCTTCATCGGTCTTGTCCTTGCCCAGGCCGAGGAGATCTCGAAGACCCTTGGACCAAACGAGTTGCCGCTTCCCCTTGAAGGCCTTGGCATACTCGCGGAACAAATCCCGCTTGCCGAAGCGCAGGAGATCCCAGGGAGTGAAGTTTTCCTCCCGACCCCGCTTCAGGTGGGACTTGGTAAGCTCACAGTCCATCCCCCACTTGGAAGCATACTTTGCTGCATAATTGCCGTCCTGAACGGAGATCCCGTGGAGGTTCGGTCGATCGAGGCCCGCCGACTCACACGCATCCTGCCACTGAGCCAGCAACTCACCTTGAAGCTCGAGGAGATTCACCGTGGACCCAGGACGCAGGAAGAAAAGCTCATGGTCGTGGACGTGCCACCCGTTATCACCGTGGGTCACTTCCAAGGCCCGGACCGTACCAGCCAAACCGATTCGCTTTGTAAGGCCCTTAAACGGCTTTCTGTTGAGTTGAAGGCGACGCCCCTTCCCAAACCCCTGAAGAACGAATTTGAGCGGCTGAAAGCCATAATGAGGCACCGTGTGCGTGATTAGAAGGACGCTTCCCCCCAGGCCCTTCCATGTCTCGATGCCTTGCTGAAGATCCATGCGCCTGTGCTCTGAGATCTTGGCAGCGCAAACAGGACAGACCCAGATGGACCCGCAGACCATCAGCCCACCATAATGGCATTTCTCATGGCTCTTGAAGACACGGACCGTGGAGCTGAGAGGCTGAAGACGACGGAGGCAGGTACCCACCCGATGCTCAGGAAGGAACCCTCGCGACACGCTTTGAAGGTGCCATCGCTCAAGCCGCGCCAGATGCGCTTCCGCAGGGGGGGGTTGCACGATTTCGTAAGTAGTACCAAGGGAGGCCCTGGAGATCTCTTCGCGGATCCCCACCGGGGGGTCCCAACTTTCCCCTTGATAGCCGTCGGGAGCTGTTGTTACTTTTCCCATGCCGACCCCCTTTGTGGGTGGTCAGCCGCCAGACCCGAGGAGCCGCCCCGCCAAGAACGCCCTCGGGTTTTTCTTTCAGGCCTCGGAGGCCTTTTTCGTCCAATACTGGATCTCATCCAAAAACTCCTTTACGGTCATTTCCATAGGGGTTTTTCTGGTTGAAGGTCCGGCCTGGATCTCATGGGCGAACTCATCGATGATCGTCGTGAGCCATCCCGAAAAAGACGTCCCATTTCGCTCCAGCCAGTCCCTCACAATCTCTACCTCTTCCTCGTTCAGAGTGAAGTTGTACCGCTTCTTAGTCATTTGGTTCCCCTCTCACCTTGCGTCCGGGTGATGCGCCGCAAACCAATCAAGTGAATACCTTACGGCCTCAATCCACGTACAACCGCCAACGCTTGCGTGATACCACAAGCCCGAATCCTCAACCCATCCCGCATGCTCCAACGACCCTCGGATCTCCTGTGGACAACCCATCTTTTGTCTCACCCCCTTTCAGTGTGTAGTGATACACATCGTACCCCATATATAATGAAAGTCAAGGGGCTTTTTTGGGCACGGCTGTCGAAGCTGCGCTTCGCCTGCGCTGTGCCCTTGTCGTTTCAGGTAGTCTCTTGGCCTTTGGTATGGCTCGCGGGCGAAATCTCTTGAAGGTCAGATCGGAAGAGCGTCGTGTAGGGAAAGAGTGTAGATCTCGGTGGT
>CALBZH010000153.1 GCA_937889795.1 uncultured Syntrophobacteraceae bacterium
CACCGGAGGTCCTTCTGGACTTGGGAGTGCGGGAAGATGAGCTGGGGACGTTCAAGAACTACTCGGGCAAAGGCTGCCCCGTTTGTAATGGAACCGGTTTTCGAGGACGGGTGGCACTTTACGAAGTGATGCCCATGCACGAGCAAGTTCGGGAGCTGGTGCTGCTCGGAGCATCGGCGGCGGAGATCAAGCGAGAGTCGATCCGCCTGGGTATGATCACGTTGAGGAGGAGCGGCATCAACAAAATGATCGAGGGAGTGACCACGGTGGATGAAGTCATTCGAGCGTCGGCAAAGGATTGAGAGTAGCGATCGATCAGGGATTGGGGTGGGTGGAGCTCCGTGCGGTAGGAGTTGGAGCCCCATAGGGTGTGCCCTCAATCTCAAGAGAGGTTGATGTGTTAGGCCAGCCGGCGTGATGGCTGGAGGCCGCGAAAGGATGCGGCGGAAAGGACTGAGCCATGCCTGTTTTTCTTTGGAAAGGGACCGACAAGAGCGGCAAGAAACAAAGCGGGGAGCTGGAGGCCGATACTCCGGTCATCGCGCGGCAGCTTCTTGCTCGCAAGGGAATCAACATCAAAAGCCTCAAACCGAAGCCCAAAGACCTTCTCGAATACATTCCGGCTCTGCAGCCGAAGGTTAAGGAGAAGGACCTGGTGGTCTTCACGAGGCAATTCGCGACAATGATCGACGCCGGCCTGCCGTTGGTTCAGGCATTGGAGATTCTGCAGGATCAGCAGAGCAATCCCACGTTCAAGCGGGTGATCAAAGAAATCAAACAGAGCGTAGAAGAAGGCGCGACGCTCTCAGATGCAGTTCGGAAGCACCCGAAGGTGTTCGACCACCTGTTTGTCAATCTTGTACAGGCCGGGGAAGTTGGCGGCATTCTGGATGTGATCCTGAATCGGCTGGCGGCTTATATTGAAAAGCTCTCCAATCTAAAAAAGAAGGTCAAAGGTGCCATGACCTACCCGGGCATCGTGATCTCCATCGCCATCGTCGTCGTGGCGGTCATTCTGATCTTTGTCATCCCCGTCTTTGCGGGGCTGTTCAGAGACGCAGGTGCCAAGCTGCCTGCGATGACGCTGTTCGTAATGAATCTGAGCGATTTCGCCAAGAGCTACATTCACTGGATTATCCTGGGCTGTGTTCTGATGTTCGTGGGGCTCAAGCAGGTGAGGCGAACCAATAGAGGACGTGAGTTCTTCGATCGACTGCTCTTGCGCTCACCGGTCTTCGGGATGCTGATCAGAAAGGTCTCGATAGCCAGGTTTACGAGAACTCTTGGCACCATGCTGTCAAGCGGTGTTCCCATTCTGGATGGTCTTGACATTGTCGCGTCGACCTCAGGCAACGTGGTCATCGAAAGCTCGATTCGCAAGGCAAGAAATGCCATTGCTGAAGGCCGACCGGTGGCCGAGCCCCTCGAGGAAACGAACGTCTTCCCCGTTATGGTGACCCAAATGATCGCCGTGGGAGAGGCGACGGGGGCTCTGGATTCGATGCTCGGGAAGATCGCGGATTTCTACGATGAGGAGGTCAACACGGCCGTTGAATCCATGACCGCTCTTCTGGAGCCGATGCTCATTGTGTTCCTGGGAGTTACCATCGGGTTTCTGCTGGTAGCCATGTATCTGCCCATTTTTCAGATTGCCGACGTCGTCTCTCGTGGTGCCTGAGATGGCCTCCGGGCAAACCGAGCTGGAAAGAAGCCCTTGGGAAGACAGCGTGATGACACGTCGTCTCAAGGGGCTTCTTTGCTTTCGTCTCCTGCTGGCACTTCTCTTCTTCGGGGTTACCCTCGTAGTCCAGACCCGGCGCGAAGAGGAGCTCTTGTCGGCTCCTCTTCAGCCCTTGTATGTGCTTTCGTGCATCCTCTTCGCTTTCACCATCGTTGCCGCTTGGAGCCTCAGCCGCATTCGGAATCTCAAGCGCTTCTGTTATGTGCAGCTCGTGTTCGACGTTGGCGCCGTCACATTTCTCATTTATCTTTCCGGGGGCTTGGAGAGTCCGTATTCGCTTTTCTACATGCTCGTCATCATCAGCGCGGCCTTGCTTCTCAATCGGCGTGGCAGCCTTTTCATCGCATCGCTGTGCAGCCTGTCATACGGGCTCCTTTTGGACTTGCAGTTCTTTGGCTGGGTCCTACCCCTCCGGATTGTCGGCCAATCGAATGGCTACGCTGACAGCGGGACCTATTTTCACAGCATCCTCATGAGCGTGGCGGGTTTCTATCTGGTTGCCTACGTCAGCGGCTCCTTGGCCGAGGAGCTCCAAAAGTCCAGTCGTCGAGAGATAGCCCAGCAGCGGGACCTGCATCAGTTGGAATTGCTCCATTGGAACATCGTCCAGAGCATGAACAGCGGGCTGATGATGATCGACGAAACAGGATGTATCCGATTCGCGAACCTTGCGGCCGCTGAGATTTTGGATCTCCAAGGACCGTCTTTGGAGGGCAATCCCATAGGAAGCGTCTTTCCGTCACTGGAGCTCTCAGCCTGGTCGCATCTTCAGCGAGGCGAAAGCGTCAGAAACCGATCCGAAATTGCCGCACGCAGAGAGGTGACCTATCAAACGCCATCAGGCGAGCAGCTCTGCCTAGGTTATACCGTTTCCGTCCTTCAGAAGGACCAGGAAGGTCGCCT
>CALBZH010000154.1 GCA_937889795.1 uncultured Syntrophobacteraceae bacterium
TCAGGAAGTCCGGCAGATCATTGATCCCGGGAATGATCTTATCAATCCCGACGATGGCGATCTGGACCGGAGGCAGGCTGGTCGTCAGCCGGCCGTTTCCCTCGTTGGTCACCAGCACCAGGGTCCCGGTATCCGCAACGGCGAAATTGGCGCCCGTGATCCCGATGTCCGCCGACAAGAACCGCTCCCGAAGCGCATGCCGAGCTGCCGTCACCAAGCCTTCGATGCTCAGGTCTCTGGGGGTCCCAAGGATTTCGTGGAAGAGCTCCGCCACCTGAGCATGGTTTCGGTGGATAGCGGGAGCCAGGATGTGGGACGGCTTCTCGCCGGCGATCTGGATGACGAACTCGCCCAGATCCGTCTCCGTGACCGTGACCCCTGCTTCGGCCAGGATCTCATTGAGGGACACTTCCTCGGCGGTCATGGACTTGGATTTCACGGCTGTCCTGGCGCCCCGCTCCCGGGCAATTTGCCTGACCACCCGTGCCACATCGGCCGCATCCCGGGCGAAATGGATCACTCCCCCGAACGCCTGCAACCGCTCTCCGAACCGGTGAACATAGTGGTCGAGCTTTCCCGAAACCTCGTGTTTCCGCCCACGCCCCCATTCCCGAAGGGCCTCGAAGCCCGGCGTTGCGGCCACACCGGCCGTACGGAGATCAAAAAGCAGGTTCGCCGTCTTGCGGATCGCCGCGCCGAGGGTCTCGTCGGCGACCGCCTTCGCCGAAGCGGTGCGGAAGTCACGCTTCCCTGGGATCATGCCCCTTCTCCACCAAACGCTTCGGCCATCAGCTCCGCCAAATGCATGAAGCGGATTCCGTCCAAACCGCGGCGCCGAGCTCCCGCAGCCAAATGGGTCATGCAGCTCAGATCGAGGGAAACGACCTGAGACGCTCCCGTCTCCAGAATCCTCCCCAGCTTGTCCCCCATCAGACGCCCCGAAACCTCCGGCAGCTTCACGCTGAAGCTTCCCCCAAAGCCGCAGCAAACCTCAGCATCCGACAGGGGCACAAACGAGTCGCCCAGCATTTGCGTGAGATACCGCTCGGCAACCCCACGCAGCCCAACGCCCCTGAGCGTTCGGCAGCTGGAGTGATAGGTCGTTGTGCGAGGCCGAGGGTGCTTCGGAAGGTCCCGGACGCACGCAACCCGCTCCAGGTATTCGCAAAACTCAAAGGTCCGGCTCCCGAGCGCACGCAGACGCTCCTGGAGATCCGGTGCTTCCTGAAACAACTCCCCATAATGGTTTCGAACGGCATCCACACAGGATGAGCTCAACGCCACGACCGTATCCGCCCCTTCGAAGACTTCGAGGAACCGTTGGGCTAGCCGTCGCGCCCCATCGAGGTAGCCGGTATTCTGCCAGGGCTGCCCGCAGCACGTCTGCAGCTCAGGAAAGTCGATTGTTATCCCCAGCGCTTCCAGAACCCGGACCGCGGCGCGTGCCGTCGACGGGTAAAGCGTATCGGCCGTACAGGTGATGAACAGGGAAGTGCGCAATGAGCTCATGGTGTCAGGTATCGGGTGTCAGGTTTCAGATGTCATACTAAGAGATACTTCTTCCGCACAATCTCGTTCTCGCGCAGCTCGTCGATATTGCCCTCGTAGCGGATGGTGCCGTTGTCGATGATGTAGCCGCGATCACTCAGTCGGAGGGCGACGTGCTGGTTCTGTTCGGCGAGCAGCACGGTGAGACCCCGAGTTTTGAATTCCCCGATCTTTTCTTCGAGCATCTGCACAATGAGCGGGGCCAGACCCTCGGTGGGCTCATCCAGGAGCAGGAGCCGCGGGTTGGTCACCAGGGCCCTTGCGATCGTCAGCATTTGCCGCTCCCCCCCGCTCAGATACCCAGCCTTGCGTGTGGCGATCGCTTTCAGGGCGGGAAAGAGCTCGTAGACCGCTCGGCGATCCCACTGGGACCTTCCATCCGGATGCCGCTCGGATATTTCGAGATTCTCCTCCACCGTGAGATCGCCGAAGACCACGCGATCGTCCGGCACGAAGCCGATTCCCAGGCGCGCGATCTGGAATGGCTTTCTTCCGGCCAACGAACTTTCCCGAAAGACGATGGTGCCGCGCTTCGGGGGCGTCAGTCCCATGATGCTGCGCATCGTCGTGGATTTGCCCGCGCCGTTTCGCCCGAGCAGGCAGACCACTTCCCCCTCTCCCACCGACAGGGAAACGCCCCGCAGAATGTGGCTCAGCCCGTAGTAGGTGTGGATGGCCTCGACCCTGAGCATTCAGTCGCTCCCTCCAAGGTACGCCTCCCGGACGGCCTGATCCTGCCGCACGACATCCGGCCGATCCTGGATGATCGTTCGACCGGACCGCAGCACCATGATCTCGTCGGAAATGGAAAAAACCAGCTCCACGTTGTGCTCGCAAAAGAGCACCGTGAGACCGAATTCCGCGGAGAGCCGCCGGATGAGACCCATGCAGAGCGCCGTTTCCTCGGGCGACATGCCGGCTGTGGGCTCGTCCAGGATCAGGAGCTCCGGCCGGGTGGACAGGGCGATGGCGATCTCGAGCACCTTCTGGTCCCCGTAGGAGAGCGTTCCGCTTACCCGCCCCGCCAGGTCCTGGAGGCCGACGCTTTCCAGCACTTGCATAGTCTCACGCACAAACAGGCTGCTTGCGGACCGGAACAGGCTCCCCGCCTTCCCCTCGCGCGAGAGGACAGCGGCCTGGACATTTTCGAAAACGGTCATGCGGCTGAAGATGTTCACGATCTGGAAAGCCAGGCTGATACCTCTGCGACAGATTTCGTGCGGCGGAAGGCCCGTGATGGGCTCTCCCTTGAACAGAACGCGCCCCCCATCCGGCTTCAAATGCCCCGTGATGAGCTGAAACAGGGTGGACTTGCCCGCCCCGTTCGGCCCGATGACCGCAACGATCTTTCCCCGGTCCACCTGGAGGTTTGCATCGGCCACCGCCGTGAACCGATCGAAGGATTTCGCGACGCCTTCCACCCGGAGCATCTACCCTTCCTCCGCCGGTTCGACACGCCGCCGCGACGCCACCCACTTCCCGATGGAGCCGCACACCCCTTCCGGCAGGAAAAAGATCAGCACGAGCAGAAGGATTCCAAGGATCAGCGTCCAGTGCTCCGTGAACATGCCCGCGAAGGTCCTGAGACCGATGATGAAGGCCGCCCCGAACATGGGACCGAGAAACGTATACCAGCCCCCGAGGAGACACATGATGAGGATCTCCAGGGAAAGCGCCCAAAAGAGCAGATCGGGCACCACGGACCCCTCCACCACCACGTACAGGGACCCCGCGATGCCCGCGAAGAATGCCGCTATCACCACCCCGGCCAGCTGATGGCGCCGCACGTTGATGCCGATCG
>CALBZH010000155.1 GCA_937889795.1 uncultured Syntrophobacteraceae bacterium
CGGGCTAAATGCAAGGAAATCGGAGCACAAGGGAACTGACGGATCTTGAGAGAACCTGGTGCACAGGCTCCCCTGTTTCCGATCCAATTGTTCACCACCAGCTTGAATGTAGTCCATTTTTGTACTGAAAGGATACCCCCCCATGCAAACCATCCTGGATTCTCTCAAGAGGCAGCGCGATCAGCTCCTCTCGGACAGCAGCGAGGAGATGCTGGGACGCCATACCAGCCTGCTCGAGATCGCCATCATCTCCCTGTACAACCGGCTCGCCAACCGTCTCGATACCGAGCATTTCCGGTCCAGCGGTGCCGTGCTGGCCATTGGCTCGTTTGGCCGCGGGCTGACCGGTCCCAATGATGTCGTGCAGGTGGTCTTCCTTCAGGACAACAACAACGCATGGAAGGGGGGCAATGTCGACGAAATCGTCTCCCCCCTTGCGGAATCGGGCTGGCAGATCGAGTCGATGGTGGGCTCCGCGGACCATTTTCTCGAGCGGTCGCGCGAAGACTTCGGGTTTTTCCTGGGTCTCCTTGAAGGTCGATACGTATCGGGCAGCCGTCCGCTGGTCGATCAGCTGGACAAAGCCCTCGACAGCTGGGTTGAGACGAAGCGGGACCTCCTGCTGCAGCGATTGGTTGCATCGAATCAGGAGCGACAGGCAAGACTCGATCGTCCCGAGAGCTGGCTGGAACCGAGCCTGGAAGAGAACCCGGGGGGATTGAGGGACATCGCCTCCATCCGGGCCGCCTGCCGGATCGCCGCTTCTATCCGCAGTCTGGAGGATGCCATCTTCCGGGGGTTCCTCACGCGGGAAGAAGTCGACAAGCTACAGCTTGCCGAAAAGACCTATGCTCGGCTCATCAGCCTCCTCCAGTCGCTGCATCCGACCACGACCTCTGTTCTGAGCTTCGACGACCAAGCGACGCTGGCCGCGAAGCTGGGCTATTCGGCTCGTGTCGGTTTTCTGCCGGTGGAGGCCTTGATGCAGCAGGTCCATCAGCTGTTTCATGATGTGGTCTGCATTGGTCAGGATTTCTGGGAGCGGCTCGATGAGGTTCGGTCCTCGGGCGAGGAAGGTCCGCTCACGGAAACGACGCCTCTGGAAGAAGGTCTATTGGCTCGTGCCGGTAAAATCGTCGTTCAGCCCGATCGTTATGCGGCGACCCCCGATCGGCTGGTCCATCTCTTTTCCTTGGCGGCAGGGCGTGGTCTGGGTTTTTCGAATGTCACCCGCCAGTGGATCCAGCATCATCGCAACGTGCTGGACACGGCATCGGGCGACTTGCGGGTTAAAGAGGAATTCCTCGTCCTGTTGGGCGCGGACGGCCCCGAGCTTTCCGGCTTGCGTCGCATGTACAGCATGGGACTGTGCAGCTCCTTGATCCCTGAGCTGGCCAAGATTCACGGTTTGGTGCAACACGATGCCTTTCACCTCTACCCCGTGCATGAGCATCACCTTCGCACCGTGTCGGCCATGAAGCGGCTGCTGGCTGGCGAATTCCGGGAAGAGGAGCCCGAGCTTACCCAGATCGCGGAGTCGATCGAAGACACCGCCTCCCTGTTTCTGGCGGGCCTGCTTCATGACATCGGGAAAAGCGCGGGAAAGAGCCACGCGCTGCATGGAGGCGAAATGATTCCGGCCATCGCGCGGCGGCTGGGGCTGGGCGCTGAAGAGTCGGACCGCGTCCAGTTTCTGGTGGCCCAGCACTTGCTGCTCATGGACAGTGCGTCGCTGAGAGACCTCGGCGATGAAGAAATGCTCGCCCACTGTGCTCTCGCCGTGAGGTCGTCGGATCAGCTGGACCTGCTTCTGGCATTGAGCTTCGCCGACATGACGGCCACCGGTCCCAGAGGGCTCCAGAAATGGAAGGATACTCCTGTGCTTGCCTTGTACGAGCGGGTGCGCCATCTCCTCGAGAAGGGTGAGCCCAGCGAGGAGGCAACCGCTGAGCGCATCGACCGTATCCGATCGCAGGTGAGCAGCGAGCTCAAGGACGTCATGGACAGCGACGAGCTCGAAGCGTTCTTTTCCCAGCTGGCTCCCCGGTATCTCTTTTCGACGGCGCCAAGTGCCATCGCGCGCCATCTGCGGATGCAGTGGCAGCTGCAGCATTCGACCGACCCCTTCGTGTCCGAGGCCATCGAAAAGGAGCGCGCCATCGAGATCACGATCGTCAGTTGGGACACGCCGGCACTTCTCTCCCGAGCGGCTGGGGTCCTCACTCTTCATGATCTCAATATCGTCGGTGCTCAAGTGTTTACCATGAACAACGGGGTCACGATTCTCATTTTCCAATGCCGCCTGGCGGAAGGGTTGGCCGAGGCTCCGGATTGGACCCGGGTCTGGCGCGACATGAAGCGGCTTCTCGAAGGGAAGCTCGCTCTCGATTACCGGATCGCGGCGCACGCGGCATCCCGGGAAGGCTTGGCCCCGCTGTTCCAGGTGACGCCGAGCAAGATCTTGATTGATAATGAATCCGCCGCCCGCTACACCATTCTCGAAGTTTTTACCACGGACCGAATCGGCCTTCTGTACACCATTACCCGAACCCTCCTGGAGCTGCAGGTCCGGATCTATATCGCCAAGATCACGACGAAGGTGGATCAGGTCGCTGACGTCTTCTATATTCGCACACACCACGGAGAGAAAGTGACAGATCCAGAGCAGATCGGGGAGATTCGCAAAGCGCTCTGCTTCTGGCTGGATGGACCGGTGAGGGAATGACACGTCGACCGGGAGATGTGGGGAAACGAGATGCGGGTGGTGCGAGATCGCTCCGGATAGAATGAGAGTGCGGAGCGGTATTGGTTCAACGGATTCACGATTGCAGACGCGGAAGGATGGACATGGAAGCCGTCATGATCGAAAGAGATGGACCCGTCGGCTGGCTGGTGCTCAATCGACCGGAGAAGCGAAACGCCTTGTCTTTGGACGTCATGCGAGAGGTGATCGGCAAGCTCGACGAGATCGCAACGGACCGTGACATTCGGGTGTTGGTCATCCGAGGGAACGGACCCGTTTTCAGTGCGGGGCACGATATCGGAGAGATGGTTGGCAGCGAAGGGGATCTCCATGCTCTTCGGGAAATCTTCGCCACCTGCAATCAGATGATGCTCCGACTGCATCAGCTGCCTCAGCCGGTGATTGCGATGGTGCAGGGGATCGCCACGGCAGCTGGCTGCCAGATGGTCGCCGCGTGCGATCTGGCCATTGCTGAGGAAAGCGCTCGTTTCGCGACGCCGGGAGTCAAGATCGGGCTCTTCTGCACGACGCCCATGGTTCCCCTGGTGCGGGTCATCGGGAGATCGGAAGAGCGTCGTGTAGGGAAAGAGTGTAGATCTCGGTGGT
>CALBZH010000156.1 GCA_937889795.1 uncultured Syntrophobacteraceae bacterium
GTGAAGGAGAGCTGTGCCACGTGTTTTTCGGACACGAGGAATCCCTTTGCGAGGATTGCCAGCACGGCATGGGCTCCTTCGGCCCCGACGTGAAGCGTGAGTGGTGCTCGCCGGTCACCGGCAAGACTTATGAGATTGCTGTCTGCCCGATTCATGAGCCCGACGGTTCCATATCGCGCCTCCACATGCTGCGGGACATCACGGTGCGCAAGCAGTTGGAAGTGGAGCTTCACCAACACTCGCAACAGCTTGAGGCCAAGGTTGCAGAACAGGCCGAGCGCCTTCGGAGAGGGGAGCGTCTGGCTCTCCTCGGCGAAATTTCCGCGGGGATCGCCCACGAGATCCGCACCCCACTTGGGGCCATCGTCACCGGCATCAAGCTGTTAGAGAAAGGTTGCCAGGGACCGGATTCGCAAGAGCTTATCTTCGAGCTGCTGACCCGCGAGACACGGAGACTCGAAAAGAAGGTCTCCGAATTCCTGGAATACGCGAGACCTCGACTGCCTCAGCCATCTCCCACTTCCCTTTCAAGGCTCTTCCATGAAGTACGCTCCGTCCTCACGACGGACAGAACACTGCTCGGGTCGGTGGCCCTTGAAATCCTTGTGGACCCAGAGCTCACGGAGTGGCCCTTGGATGGAGACCAAATCAAGGAAGCCGTGCTGAATCTTTGCGTGAACGCCCTGCAGTCGCTTCAAGGCGTAGGCCATCTGTGGCTTGAAGCGCGTGCAAACGGAGATCGACTGGATATCGCCGTGCGGGATGACGGGCCAGGCATCGCCCGTGAGGTCATCCCGAATGTGTTTCGCCCCTTCTTTAGTCTCAGATCGGGGGGCACCGGTCTGGGACTGGCAATCTGCAAGGAGATCGTGGACGCCCATGGAGGCCGCATTTCGGTCTCGAGCATCCCCGGCCGCATGACGACCTTTCGCATCACTCTTCCTTCACACCCCGTCTAGATCCAGTGGTCTGAGTGTTTATGTTATAGCCAGATCCACCACGATCCCATCCCGGACTGCTTTTTTGGAGAGATGAACCTCTCAGGTCAGCCTGATGGAGGGCCGATAGATAAACAGGGCCTTCTTTCGATCATGAGAAAGCACCCGAAGGAGCTGCATAACGGTCCTGAGGGCAGACGGGACGGGAAGTCGAAGCAAGTCCGACTGACACACGATGAACAAAAAGAGTGGGGCCTGCCGCGGGGGAAGACGGGAGAGGAAGGCCTGGCGCGCAGGAGGCTCCAGGAGGGGTGGATGATGAATGCTTTAATCAAGAGCACATTAGGAATGTGGGCTATAATGGCTCTGGCCTGGGGATGCGCATCGCCGCAGCCGCCTGCGGAGCCTGTCTTCGGGAGTGTTGTTCGGATGGCGGAGCCACCACTGCCGCCAGTCGTCAAGCGGCCTCCTGCCGCATCCAAGAAGGGAGCATCGAACAACCTCGGATGGACGGAGCGCGTTGTCACCCCTGAAGAGCTTGATCGTCTGGGGGCCGAGGATCCAGACCTTAGCCCGAGCGTTGGTAAGCAACTGCTCGCCAGGCTGAATGTGATCGCCCCCTATTATGTCGCCGATGCCGTCCGCGACGGCCAGCCGCTCAAGGTTCCCAACGATTTTTCAGCGTTCAAGCAGTGGACCCCGCTGCCGCGCACCCTGCCTCAAGCCGCTTCGATTCCAAAGCTTATAGTGATCATCAAAGACTTGCCGTTCATCGGGTGGTACCAGGACGGCCGCTTGGTGGGTGATACCTACGCCTGCATCGGGAAGATGAATTCGTGGACACGATCTGGAGTCTATCGAGTGTTGGAAAAGGACATCGACCACATCTCGAGAAGCTACACCAATGCCTATGGCCTTCCGGCGCCCATGCCATGGGCACTGCGCATTTACGGACATGTGTGGATTCACGCGGGGGACATCACCAAAGGATACTGCTCCCATGGGTGTATCAATCTTCCGGTCCCCGTCGCGCCGAAGCTCTTTGAATGGGCATCCATCCAGACTCCCGTGGTGATCGCTGAGTCCTTGAACGAGCTCAAGACCGTGCTCGACAGAAACCGCGCCCGCTGTACCCTTTATGCCCAGGAGTGCGGTCATGACCAGAAGGAATTCGACTGAGAGGCTCCTGCTCCGTCCCAATGGGGGATCATCCTGATGATCCCCCATTGGGGAGCACAGCTGGTTTTCAGTACATCCCGTGAGTGATTCTCCGCAGAATCCCGAGCCTGGCTCTCCAGGTCCCTCGTCGGAAGAACTGCGCTGCGCATTCCGATATCCTCATCGTCCGCAATCCTTCAGTCACTCAATCACCCTTGACTCTCATCCCTCAATTCAATAGAATCCGCCAGACTTTAATATTGAGGGTTCTATTCACTAACCAAGAGGTCTCTATGGCCTGGGAGAAGAGCATGACTAACAGGTTCGTCGTCTGGAAGAGAGCTGCAACGGTTTTCGCCGTAGCTGTGCTGGCCCATTTGACTTTACCGGCAATCAGTTCGGCCGTTATCAACGACGCCCAGCAGATCGTTTACGATCTTTTGAGGCTCAGTATCGGCAAGAGCCAGAATGTTAACGTCATCAAGGGAACTCCGGAAGACAGGGGTGATCTTAATACGGTTACGGTCATTGCCGGTCCGCGGAAGGCTCCGTTGCTGAAGGCGCTTATGAGAACCACGATGCGCAAGTGCGAAGTCGATGAACCCTGCAAGGCCTTTCCCGACATCGATACGGACACGATAACCATTGAGGTGAGAGACGCGGCTGGCAACGATCCTGGTGATTTTGAAATCAAGGGGACAGACCGCACCAGCAGGATGCAGTTCGTGAGGCAGGAGATCAACTACACGTTTAATAAGAATGCGGCCTTTGCCCGTGCGATGGTTTATACGAAGGAAGCCACAGCGCCCTCTCATACAGTCGGCATCTATCTTCTCTTTAACACGCGAGTGACTCAGATAACGACGAATGACCCGAATGAATACGCCCTGCGATCTACTTTTCTCGCCCAGGAGAATTTCCGGCTTTTCCTGTTGGATGAAGTGGCTGACAACGACCCCCTATATGACCCATATCCGATTTTCCTGAGTACCGGTCGACAATAGTTGTAGAGAATACTGGGGATTCTCGTTTTCCCCTGCCCGTCTGGAAGGACGTGCGCTCGAACAATTCGAGCGCACGTCCTTTTTTCCTGGCCGATGCCGCAAGTCATCTCGTTTATCCCGGTCTCGTTTATACCGATTGACTTTGGAGAAGAACTCAGGTAATAAAAGCACCACATGACGCGGGGTGGAGCAGTCAGGTAGCTCGTCGGGCTCATAACCCGAAGGTCAGAGGTTCAAATCCTCTCCCCG
>CALBZH010000157.1 GCA_937889795.1 uncultured Syntrophobacteraceae bacterium
TCGGAAAGATCGAGCGCTGCCACGGGGGAACGCTCTTCTTCGATGAGATCGGCGAGATGTCACTTGCCACGCAGGCCAAGCTCTTGCGCGTGCTCCAATACGGGGAGATCGAGCGCGTCGGCGGGTCGCAGCATCTCCAGGTGGACGTGCGCATCATCGCAGCCACCAATAAGAACCTGGAAAGAGCGGTAGCGGACGGAGAGTTGCGCGAAGACCTTTACTGGAGATTGAAGATCATCTCTATCGCGCTTCCCCCGCTCCGTGAGCGCGCCGAGGATATCCCGGCCCTGGTCGAGTATTTTGTCGGCCGGTTTTGCTCCGAGTACCAAACCCGCATCAGGCACATCGAGGACCGCGTCCTTGCAAGACTCAAGTCGCATTCTTGGCCGGGAAACGTCAGGGAGCTCGAAAACACGCTGAGGCGTGCGATCCTGCTGGCCACCGGCGATGTCATCCTGGAGGAGCATCTCCGGTTCGACGGCTGCAATCGGACGGCAGCTCGATCCATAGGGGAGGAGCCTACGTGGCGCCGGATCGAAAAGATACTGGATGATCTGATTCCGGATCTTCTCGACTCTTGTGGGGAAAAAATGCACGAGAACATCATCGAGCTGGTGGAAAGAACCCTCGTGACCAAGGTCCTCGACCAGTGCGGCCACAACCAGGTGAAGGCCGCCAAGGTGCTTGGCATCAGTCGCAACACGCTCAGACATCGCATGAAGAAATTCAATCTTCTCCCGTCGTCCGAGTAGGCTTTCCGTCTTTCCGCCTCCACCCGTTGGGCGCTTTCACCACCCCCCTTGATCGGAATGCCGTTCACTTAGGGACTGGGAGATGGGGAGAGGGGGAGAAAAGGAGAGAGTAACGCAGCGGGATGTGGCAGCTCCGGGAGTGGGCTGCTGGCCCTTTTCTCCCCATCCCAGCGTCCCCGTGTCTCCGGGTCCTGACCGCACTGCGTGTCGATTTTCCTGCGCTGGAAGAATTTTCTTATCAGACGGGAATACCGAATCAAACCATCAAGCCCGAATTGCTTCACCAGCACTGCCGCTTCCCTTCCTCCTCTATTCGGACAAGAACCCTATTTTGTGGCTCCTGGTATGTCATCAGGTCGCGTGAGCCCATCCTAACTGGACGTCTATTCTTCTTTTTTCACTCTTTTGAATACAACGGGTGGCGTTGTGGTGGCTGCAAACGGGAGAGATTCGGGCGTCCCCTGCAGATACCTCGCATGGCTCACCTTGGCGTGGCATGTGCTAGACCCGATGTGGCTTGGAAACAACACTCACGACAAGAGCAGGAGCAGGCGAATGAGGCATTTAGCTTCGCGGAGTGAGGGAGTACGAGCTGTCATGAAGAAGGCTGAGCTTGCACCACGGAAGGGTTCCAATCCGCTGACAAGAGCTATCAAAGCATTGAGCATACTTACGGCCTTTTGCGTGTTTGTGTCGGGCGGTGCACTCCTGGCCTCCGACGGCGTGAGAAGCGGGTTGACTGAAAGCGACCAACTCGGAATGTCGGCCGTACAAAGCCTTCATGCCATCGCAAGAGGGATGGTGATCATTGATGGAGCTGAGAACGCCCTCTTGGCAACAGGGCTGGAGGAGAGCAAGCGCGAGGGCATTTACTCGCGGTTCGATGCAACTGAAAAGAGTCTTTCTGAATCGGTCAAAACATGTGAAAGCCTCCCTTGGTCCCAAGAGGAAGCGCGTGTGTGGGAGGACTTCGTTCGCGCCTTCGACAGGTGGCGCAGTGACCATAAGCGATTCTCGATCTTGGCGCGAGCACATGAAAGAAACAGAACCGCGGAGACCTACAGGAGCCTGTTCGTCCAGGCACTCGAGGTAAACCCGGCAAGCCTCTCGGAGGCCTTGTCTCTGCTCGATACCGTCATAGAGGTGAGCAATGCACGCTTGGAGGAAAAAACCACGGCTTCCGAGGGGGCTCTTGCCTCCCATCAGGAAGCCGTTCGTGGAGTGATCGCGGTTGCGGTGAGCCTTTCCGCTGTGACTCTTCTGATCGTGTTGCTCGTCCGTCGGGCGAGGCGTCATCGCAAGCTTTTTCAGCTCGGAAACCGCAGGTTAATCTTGAATGTAGACCGATACAGACACCTGTCTTCCTATGTGCACCCCACAAAGCAAGTGGGAAAATCCCCATGAGGCCCGCCATGCAAGCTCTGCTGACTGCCTCCAGCCGTTGTGCGGCTCCTGGGCAGTTCGAGGACTCCGGGCCTCCACCTCAGGTGAGTCTGCAACCCGCGGGGGATCGAGCTCCGCCCGCGGACTCGATCTAGAGGTGAAAATCCCCAGCTGCCTCCGGCTGGTAGAGAATCTCCTCGATCTTCATTCTTTTCAATCCTGCGGGGACTTCCCACTCCACGATATCATCGGCTCTGAATCCGAGAAGAGCCATTCCGATCGGGGCGAGGATGGAGATCTTTCGCTGCTTGAGATCCGCATCGCCTGGGAACACCAGCTGGTAAATCATCTCCACACCTGAGTCCAAGTCTTTCAGCCTTACTTTCGTATTCATCGTAATGACATCCGGCGGAATACGCTTCGGGGCTACGACCTTTGCCTTGAGAAGCTCGTCGTTAAGCTCCTCGAGATACTTGCTGTCCCGGTGGACAGGCTCGTCTTCAAACATTTCGATCAGCTTGTTCAGCCGGGTGAGATCGAATTCCGTTACGTAGATGGTTCTCTTTCTGGCCATGAGTATGTCTCCAGTTTCCTGCGAAAGAGCCGGCATCGTTCGGCTCCAGAACGAGCAAACCGGCCAAGGCGCCTTGGCCGGTCCCGTGGGAACGCTCATTCCTTTACGACGAGGTCGGTTCGAAGCCCGATAGCATGCGGTCAGGCGTGATCCACTGCCCTTAGCCCGGTGCAGAGCCGATACAGTGGGATCGAAGGGATGCAAGTAGCATTCCCATCAGGGCACGATTCCGTGACCGACTTAGTGCGCTCCTTGCAGCAGGGGGAGACACGAGAGGTTCGGCGCCGGGACCCCCGCCGAGCTTCACGAACGGGATCCGTTTGATGGCGCCGAGCGGAAGCAATCTGTTATACTGAGCCATTCGATCGATTGCAGACTTCGGGAGAGGACGTTGACGATGAAGGGCTCCTGGAACAATCCTTCAACCACCGACATGCCTGAATCCCTGCTCCGACTCCTGGCGACGGCGAGCGCGCAGGACGAGGCGGGAATTGTCCTGTTCGACACCATGGGCACGATTCACTACGTCAATGGGGCCTTTGAAAAAGTGGCGGGAATCCCCCGAAGCGAGCTCCTCGGTGGAGGGATCCCCCGCGGTGCGGACGGCACGTCGGGTGAGGCGATATTTCGTATGATGCGGGCATCACTCGGAGGTGAGGATAGTCGAAGTCATCGCCTCACGATCAGGGATAACGACGAGGATCCGTGTGTCATCGATGCCAGAGTGAGTCCACTTCGGAACGAGCTGGGCGTTGTGACGCATCATGTCCTGGTCAGCCGGGACGTCACCCGCGAGGCGCTCCTGGAACAGCAGCTTCGTCAGGCCCAGAAGATGGGGGCCATCGGTGCGCTGGTGGGTGGTATCGCCCATGATTTCAACAACATTCTTGGGACTGTCATCAGCTGCACGGAAATTGCCCTCGACGAAACGCCGGAGGAGAGTCCCGTACGAGAGGACCTGGAGCATGTGCTGAAAGCGGGGAGGCGGGGAAAGAGCCTGATCAGGCAAATCCTGACGTTCAGCCGATCGAGGAAGCAGGAGCTGGAGCCGTCCCCGATGGAGCCCGTCATCAAGGAGGGTCTCAAGCTGCTGCGAGCTTCTCTTCCCGCGAGTATCGAGATCCGCCGGCACATCACTCCCGGCCGCCATATCGTGCTGGCTGATT
>CALBZH010000158.1 GCA_937889795.1 uncultured Syntrophobacteraceae bacterium
AGATCCTCTTTGGCATGGATCCCAATCCTCCACCGCTCTAGTGCTCCGTCAGCTTTCTTCTGCAGGGTACATCCCCCTGATTCCCCCTTGTATGTTGGTGATGGATGAGGTAGGGGGTGTTCGCTTGCCCGGCATAATTTGTCTGACGGAGCTCTAGCAGGAATCCGCCCCTGTTGCCTCAACGCACCCTGCCCCTGCTCGAGACTCAAAGAAGCAGGGGGCGAAGCCGACACAGAAGCTCTTCGATATCAGTGGACGGGACGTGCTCTCCGGCGAGGGGATTGAAATCTTCCGTAACCTCCCAGCCCAATCGGATGACATGGACGTTGTCCCCAAGCGGCGCCCAGATCTCCGGACGGGTTGGGCCAAACAAGACCACGGTCGGAGCCCCCATGGCGGCGGCGAGGTGTGTCACCCCTGAATCGTTGCCGATATAGGCATGAGCTAACGCAAGCAGTGCGGCCAGACAAGGAAGATTCAAACCGTCGATCACGGTCAGGCCGACCTCGAGGCGCATCTCATCGACAAACGCCCGCAGCGAACCATCCGCCGGCCCGAGGACGGTGACAACCCTTCCTCGCCATTCCCGAGCCAACCGCCACAAGAGCATCCGCCATCCAGAGAGGGGCCAGATCTTTTTCTTCCCGCCGCTGCCCATATGAACGACCAGAATGGGGTCCCCCCGTGTAATGGAGCTTCCGGCAAGGAGAGAATCCATGAAGGCCATGGCTTCAGGAGTCGGCTCCAGACGCAGAGTAGCGTCTTCCAGGATCAAACCACGAGCCTCCAATTGGGATGCGATGAAGCGGGTTACATGCTCGTCGCCACCCTCCGGGGGAAAGGAGCGAATCCAATACACGGGCACCTGTAAGCGCCGAGAAAGGTTTTCGGCAAAGGGAATGCTGGAGGATTGGCCAAGGATGAGAGCCGTATCCGCCGTGGCAAGGTCTTCTGGTATAGGCGCATTTTTCCAAACGCCGCTCAGGAAGAACGGCGTGAGATCGGCTGCGTCTCCGGGTGAGAAGCCGGCATAATAGGCCTTATTTACGATGAGACTGGCGTGCTCTCGACGGGTGCGAAAAAGGAAGCGAAGCGAAGGGTCGGCGTCGGCAAGCCCCTGCAGGACGGTAAGAGAGAGAAGAAAATCCCCGAGAGCACCCTGGTGATACACGACGAGGCGGTTCGCTGCCGAAGGGCTCATGTCCGACCGAGGGGGAGCAATTGTGGTTCACACTTGGATCAGACGGAGTGGATCACTCGGGTTCGGCACCGCAATCCTTCCGGCAAGAGGCAAGCTTCTGATCCGACCATCGTTTGAGAAACCGCGAGACCCTTGACACCGCTGGCGTCTCGAGGATCGGCGTCGGAAGAACCCCTGACGCTTTCAAGGCCTGCTGGAGGCAGGCCTTGACGAACGTGCATTGCAGGCATCTTTCTTGGGGCTCAATGAAGCCCTTGTCATCCCTTGGGCACACGCGCTCCGCATATCCGAAGCACCAGGGGCGACGCTCATCTGTCATTTCAAAACCTCAATTCAAGCGGGGCGGCGCAGCTGCCGGATATCCAGCTACGCCCGCTTGCCCCACCTATTCCAAGATTTCCAGGACGGCCCGTTTGCGCAGCTTGGTTGCGGCCGCGTTCACCAACGTGCGCAGCGCGTGGGCATTCCGCCCTTCCTTCCCAATGATTTTGCCAAGATCCCCTTTCGCAGCCCGAAGCTCGATCACGGAAATCTGCTGCCCCATGATCTCCTTCACTTCCACTTCGTCGGGATATTCAGCCAGAGCCTTTGCGATCACTTCGACGAGCTCTTTCACCTGAATGTCTTCCATAACTCTCCTCATTCCGTAGCACGTGATCTAGAGTTTGCTGATAGAGGCTCAGAAATCTCAGTCAGTTCCTCGCGTGTGCCCGAATAGCAGATGGTTCGCGATGCATGCAGATCGATGACCCATGGACGAAAAAACTCGGCCCTGTTCGATGCGACAGAACGAGCTTACGGGAAAGCCCCTCTGATGTCAAGCAAGGATCCCCAAGGAATATAAGTGGTTGCGTCACACACCAGTCCAGCCGCCGCCTCCCTGGGAACGATACAACGAAAACAGCAGGGGACCGGGATCATCATGCTGACCCAATTGGCCCTCACCATGAACAAATTGCTTTTCTTATTCAATGAATTACGGTAGCTTGCCCGTGATGGACCACGGAGACCAACCGAAAGGCTTGGAGACAGGAGGCACCCCGAATCAATGACTGTTATTCTACCGGAGTGGCTTCAGCGGCGCCCGATGGCTCACATGATCCGATTGGAGCTTCCCCCGCCACACCTTAACGACAATACCGGCGATCTGGACCGACTGCTGCGCGCTCTGAAACAAGACGGATACGAGCCCGTGAGGGTCGATGCTCGGCGTCTCGTCTCCATGACCCGTCGCATCCGTGAGCTCGAATTCCGGCTTTCCGTCGTCCTTGGATACGCGATGGAGCAATGGGAGCTCCTCGACATCCTGCCCGAAGACGACGAAGAGCCCATGCTGGGGTTGGCCATCGACTTGGGAACATCCCGTTTAGCCTTTTACCTGATCGATCTCAGAGCATACCGGGTCCTCGAGGAGACCTCGGTCGCAAACCCGCAGATCCCCCTGGGCGAAGACATCCTGACCCGTATCCTGTTTGCCAGGGAAGAAGCCAACCGCAGACATCTTCAGGATTTACTGATCGAATCGTTCAACGGCACCCTTCGGGAGCTCCTCACCCGCCACGGTCTTGAGCCGTCGCGACTCTTCGCGCTCGCGGTCGCCGGGAACACGACCATGAGTCATTTTCTGCTGGGTCTGGACCCGACAAACCTCTGCAAGGAGCCTTACATCCCTGCGGTGAACCAATTTCCAGTCTTTCACGGGGAGGATTTGGGGCTCGCCATGCATCCCGCCGGACTGGTCTATGTGCTCCCCAATGTGGGGTCGTACTTTGGTGGAGACCTGATTGCCGGGATCTTGGCTTCAGGCCTTCACCGAACAGAGGATCCGTCCATTTTGGTCGACGTGGGAACGAACGCGGAGGTGGTGGTCGGGAACAGGGACTGGCTGATCGCGTGCGCTGGGGCTGCCGGTCCAGCGCTCGAAGGCGGCGTGGTCGAGCGCGGCATGATGGCTGCCCCGGGGGCGATCGACCGGATCCGGATCGACCCGGAGACCTTTGAGCCTTCCTATCATGTCCTGGGCGACGAAAAGCCGAAAGGAATCTGCGGATCGGGCCTCATCGACCTGATGGCCGAGATGTTCATGGCCGGACTGCTGACCATCCAGGGAAAGATCAACGCGCGGATTGATTCCCGTCGGGTCACCAGGGGAGAAGACGGGGCGTGCTACACCGTCGCCTACGGGAAGGAGACCGCTGACGGCCGGGACCTCACGGTCTCGGATATCGATGTCGGAATCTTCCTCAAATCGAAAGCCGCGATGTATACGATCCTGACCGTTATCACACGAAAAGTGGGGATTGAGCTCAAGGATCTCAAACACTTCTATGTGGCGGGAACGTTTGGCAACTACATCGATCCGCTGATGGCGATTCGCATCGGAATGATCCCTGACCTGCCCATCGAAACCTACAAAGGGTTGGGCAACACGGCGGGGCTCGGTGCGTCCATGGTGCTGCTGGACCGCTCGCTCCTGGAAGACATCGGCCGTATCTGCAGCCAGATTACTTACATTGAGCTGAACGTCAACATGGAGCTCATGAACGAATTCAGGGGAGCCACTTTCCTGCCCCACACGAATCCGGGTCTGTTTCCGTCGGTCACGATCCCGGAAAGAGCCCTTGGCAAATGAGATGAATTGGTCGACTGAACGGACCGTTGCCGGCTTATGATCCGATCAAGGAGCACCCTCATGAAATCGCGAGCCAATGAAACCGCGCGATCCCGATGGCTTCGGCTGCCATCCTTTTCCGCCAAAGGGAGCTCTGTCATGCAAGGGCTTGCCGCGGTACTCCTGGTACTCAACCTGCTTCTCGTCTACGCCATCTTCTTTTCGGCTAGAGGCGTTCTCGGCTACCGCCAGCAGGTGCGGCACGTGGAAGAGATATCCAACAAGGTTCGCAAGCTTCGCACTGAAAACAGACGCGCATTTCATCGGATCCAGGCCATGAAGAACGACCAACGGGAGCTGGAAAAAACCGTTCGGGACCAACTGGGGTGGGTTCGTGAAAACGAGCTTGTCTTCGAGTTTCCTCCGGCAGCACCCAAAGAGACGCGCTGAAGAGGCCCCCTTCTTCTCTAGGCTCGGGACCGCAATTTGCTGTCTCCATTCGCCAAGCCTTCCAGGCGTTCCCACGGAATGTCCCATCATACCAAGCCGTTTCACTCTTTTTCCTAATTTTCCCTTGACGGTTTTCGGTAAGGCATGCTAGCAAGAGCAGTTTCCGCGACCCAAGCTCCTTGCTCCGATCCGTGACAGCGAGAGGGGCTACAGACCCGTAAGGAGGATGAGTTACCATGCGAAAGTACGAGACTTTTTTCATCATTGACCCGGATCTCCCCGATGAGGTCAACGCCGTGATTGACGGAAAGGTCAAAACGGTTGTGACATCCAATGGAGGAAGTATTCTGAGCTACGTGCCCTGGGGAAAGAAGAAGCTGGCCTATACGGTGAAGAAGCGCAACCGAGGCCACTATGTCCTCATGGAGTACGCCGGCGGCCCCGAGCTGGTGGCTGAGCTCGAACGGAACATGCGTCTCGATGAGCGCGTGCTCAAGTTCATCACCGTGCTGCTCGACGAGCGGTTTGACCCTGCGAAGGAAGAGGCTCGAAAGGCGGCTGCGGAGGCAGCGGCGGCGGCGGCGGCAGCTCCGGCCCTCACCGAAGCGGAAGAGGCTGCGGATAAGGTGGCGTTGTCCGAAGCCGACGCGGAGGAGATGAGCTCCGGAGAGTCCGGTGACGCCGACGAGTAAGGTCGCCTGAGAAGGGCACGGCATGTTGCTCATGAATTGCTGAACGTGTTTCAGGGAGAGACGAAATGGTCATTCGACGCAAAAGAAGAGCGTTTCATCGGCGGAAGGTTTGCCGATTCTGTGTGGATAGCGAGCTCCGCATCGATTACAAGGATCCCAAAACGCTACGCTACTTTGTGACCGAGCGCGGCAAGATCGTTCCGCGGCGCATCTCGGGAAACTGTGCCAAACATCAGCGGGAGCTGACATTAGCCATCAAGCGCGCCCGGCAAATTGCCTTGTTGCCATACACGACAGTACAAACGATTTAAGGGGAGCGTAGCAGGAGTTGTCGATTCCCTCCGAGAGGGGGAATCGACCTGCAACGGATTCTTGCCCGCTGCAGGACTGGACTCGCACCCGGTTGAGCTCGATCGCATCCGAGTGTTTCGTGCGCGATTGGGGCGCCAGTGCCGAAAAGCCACCATGGATCAGCAAATACCGGATATCCGGCTGTGAGAAGAGAAATTGCTGTCGGCATCGCGGCAACCATCGTCTTCTATCTGTCGGCCATGTTCATTCCCTTGGCCGGCTTTGTAGCGGGGATCTTCACGTCGTTGCCCACGCTACTGGCGTTCTACCGCTGGGGCAGCCCGATCGGGTATTGGATTCCGGGCGGGGTGGCTCTCCTGGGGAGCGCTCTGCTCGTTTATCTCAATATGGTTCAGAGCATTCCCTTTCTCCTGGAAATGCTCTTCCTTGGGCTCTTTCTCGGGACAGGGATGCGCCTCCAATGGTCGCCCGAGCGAACCATCGCGACGGCCGCCCTGCTGGTGTTCTCCACGGGAGTCATGTCGTTGTGGCTCTTCGCGCCGGCATCCGAGGGAGGGCTTCTGGCCGAGATGGAGCGAGACCTCAAGGAGGCGGCCACTACCGCGGTCCGGGAGCTCGGGGGGCACATCGAAGACAAGCAGGGATTCGAGCAAGCGCTCCTGCAGATTGTCCCCGCGCTCGTGAGGCTATTCCCCGGGATGGCTTTAGCTTGCGCTTTGGCCGTTGCGTGGCTCAACGTCGTTGTTACGGCGAGGTTTTGCCGAATCCATCACATTTCATTGCCGCCGTGGCCTGAATGGTCTTTGTGGAAGTCCCCCGAGCCCCTGGTGTGGGGGCTCATTGGCTCCGGTTTTTTGTTCCTGTTCGCGGATGGCTTCCTAAAGCTGATCGCCTCAAATGCGCTGGTGGTTCTGGGCCTGATTTACTTCCTCCACGGCTTGGCCATCGTGAATTTTTATGCCGACAAGTGGCGATTGCCCCGCCTGGCGCGGGCTTTTATCTACGTCGTGTTGTTTCTGCAGCAGTTCGCGACGCTTGTCACTGCCCTCATGGGGCTCTTTGACATGTGGATGGATTTCCGGCGTTTGACCCGGAAGCCGAACGAAGAGGACTGAGCCCTCTGGCAAGTTGAGCGCGGTGTATACGGAAGGAGACAGAGATGAGAGTGATCTTGACTGAAAACGTTGCCTCTTTGGGCGAAATCGGTGAACTGGTGAATGTGGCTCGGGGATACGCCCGCAATTTCCTCCTCCCCCAGGGACTTGCCATGGAGGCCACGGGCAAGAATGTACGCGAGCTCGAGCACAAGCAGCAAGTGCTCGCCTTGAAGCGAGAAAAAGTGCGTCAGCAGATGCTGTCTTATGCGGAGAAGCTGAGCCAGGTCAAAATCGTGCTGACGCGCAAGGTCGCCGAAGACGACAAACTTTACGGCTCGGTCAGCGCCGTTGACATCGCGAGTAGCCTCGCCGAGCAGGGATTCGAGGTTGCTCGGAAATCCATCCAGCTCGATCAGCCTGTAAAGCAGCTTGGTGAGCACATCGTCCCCATCCGCATCAGCTCTGAGATCACGGCCAACGTGACCCTGGTGGTGGAGAAGGAAGAATAGCGTCGTGGAAGGCAGTCTTGTCGAAGAACTGCAGAAGATCCCTCCCCAGCAGATCGAGGCCGAACAGTCGCTGCTCGGGGGCATTCTGATCGACAGCGACGGCCTGCCTGCGGTCCTGGAAGTCCTTAAAGGGGATGAGTTCTATCGCGACGCCCACCGGATCATTTTTCGTGCGTTTCAGGATCTGTTCGAGCGCAACGAGCCCATCGATTTGGTTACGGTGGCGGAATACCTCGCATCCAATAACCAGCTGGAGTCCGTGGGGGGTGCGGCATACCTGGCCTCCCTGGCCCAGATGGTCCCCTCATCCGCCAACGTTGGCTCCTACGCACGCATTGTCAACGAAAAGGCCCTGCTCCGCCGTCTCATCCAAACCGCCAACGAGATCACGTCCTGGGCCTATGCCGGCGGCCGGAGCGTCGACCAGATCCTGGACTCCGCTGAATCCGCGATCTTTGCCATCACCGAAAAAAGCCTGCGATCGACGTATCATCCGCTGAAGGAAGTGCTGAAACGCACGGTCGAAACCATCGAGAATTTCCACGAGTACCAGGGGATTTC
>CALBZH010000159.1 GCA_937889795.1 uncultured Syntrophobacteraceae bacterium
CATCTCGGTCGAGGGACGGCACATCGCCAACTGGCTGATCGGCCAGGTTCGCAGCGAAACACTGGACGAAGAAAAGACCCTTCAATACGCCCGAGAGATCGATGTGGACCAAGCGGCCTTTCGTGCGGCTTATCTCCAGGTGCCTTTCATGCCGCAGGAGCAGTTCGAGCGGGTGGCAGAAGTGCTCTTTATCGTGGCCAATCAGATTTCCACCTCCGCCTATCAGAACATTCAGCAGGAACGCTTTATTCTTCAGCTCAGGCGGGCGGAGGAGAATCTTCGCAAGTACGAGCGTATCGTTTCCGGGTCTCAGGACGTGATGGCGCTGATCTCGCGCGATTGTCTCTACGAGGCGGTGAACGAGAAGTTTCTGGCGGCCCACGGGCGGCTTCGCGAGGAAGTCGTGGGCCGCGCGGTGTGCGATATCATGGGGGACGCCGCCTTTCGGGAGACCATTCAGGCTCGGATCGAACAGGCTCTCATGGGACGGACGGTTCGCTACGAAGCGACCTTTGACTTCCTGGGCTTGGGGCGGAAGATCATGGACGTCACCTATTTTCCCGTGCACGACGAAACGGGACAGGTGGACGGAGTGGTTCTCAACGCCCGGGACGTTACCGAGACCCGAGATCTGGAAGAGCAGTTGATGCAGGCCCAGAAGCTGGATTCCATTGGAACCCTTGCCAGTGGAGTCGCTCACGAGATCAACAATCCCATCAACGGCATCATGAACTACGCCCAATTGATGCTCGACAGAATGGCGGAGGATGACCCTTCGAGGGAGCTCGCGCACGAGATTGTACACGAGACCGAGCGCATCGCTAAGATCGTGAGGAACCTTCTGACGTTTGCCCGCCACGAGAAACAGTCCCACAGCCCGGCTCACCTCTCCGATATTGTCTCCGCAGCCCTGTCCTTGACCCAGACCGTGATGCGGCACGACCAAATTGACCTGCAGGTTGAGGTTTCGGATGATCTGCCTCGCATCAAGTGCAGGAGTCAGCAGATCCAGCAGGTGCTGCTGAATCTGCTGACCAACGCGCGGGATTCCTTGAACGAACGGTATCCTGGATACAGCCCGCACAAGAAGGTTCGGGTTTCGGCGGAGGTGATTGCCAAGCAGGGACAGCCGTTCATTCGGACCACGGTTGAAGATACCGGAGTCGGGATCTCTCCGGATAACCGGAGCAGGATCTTCGATCCCTTCTTCACGACCAAGCCCAAGGAATCGGGTACGGGCCTGGGACTTTCCATCAGTTACGGAATCGTGAAGGACCATGGCGGGGAGTTGAGCATGGAGAGCGAGCCGGGCAAGCTCACTCGATTTCACATGGATCTTCCCGTGGACAACGGATGGTCGATCGAAAAGAGCTGAACCCTCACGAACCGGTGGCAGCTACGGCGCGGCAGAAGTTCTGCACCTGCAGGAGATCGATGCTAGATGCCAGATTCCGGATGCGAGATGAAACGAATGTGAAGGGGGGGCTTGAGATCGCTCCCTTCGGTCGATATGAGAGAAAGTCCACTTCTCAGCCGTCCCGGGTGCTGCGTCGCCAGACGGGATGAGCCTGCCGAGCCGTTGGTCCCCAAAAGCGACAGGACCCGATTGCCCCGGCACGCTTTTTTCTGTATACAGAGTGGCCCACGCGTGATCAACCGCGCAAGGGAAGACCTCAGGAAGGGAGTCAGTAGGAGCGATGCCAGAATCACAACGAAGCGAACGTCAATCCAGATCCGTCAAAAACCCCGCCGAGTGGGACCTTGAAACCCTTCTCCGCAATGTGACCGATTTCATTGATGATGTGGTGCGGGAAATCCAGACGCCCTTGCCGGTGGCGCGGGTGCGGTATCAGATCGAGCAGGAGCCGGCCTACCAGGAGATGCTCCAGCAATGGTCCCGTTGGACTGGACCACAGCGACTCGATGCCTGGAAGAAGATCCCGGAGATGGCCGAGCGGGGGATTCGGGACGTTCTGCCCACCTGCGTGCAGTGTGGGGAGTGTTGCCGCAAAGGGAGTCCTACTCTGTTGCTGGAGGATCTCGAGATCCTGCAATCTGGCGGTATCCCATGGGAAAAGCTGGTGACGCTCAGGAGGGGCGAGCCCGTTCGGTCGGCATTCGAGGACAAGCCAGCGATCCTGGTGGATGAGCGGATCAAATTGCAGGAGAGGCCCGGAGTCCGCGAATGCGCTCTGTTCGACAACACGACGAATCAATGCACGGTGTATGCGAACCGGCCGATGCAATGCCGCGCACAGGCCTGCTGGGATCCCGAGGAAGCCCGTGCTCTCGAGGCCGAGCCCTACCTGACCCGCAGGGATATTTTTAAGAACTTGGAGCTTCTCCTGGACGTCATCGAGGAGCACGACAAGCGCTGCACCTTCGACAAATTGAACGCGGCTTTCATGCGCCTCGCCGGAAAGACGGACGCATCACTGGAGGAAGTCCTTCAACTCGTAGCCTATGAGGATCATTTTCGCACCTTCTTCGCCGAGCAATTGAAGATTCCATCGGAGAACATGAACCTGGTGTTTGGGCGGAGCTTCGCGGACCTGGTGCCGCTTTTCGGGTTCCGCGTGCGGACTGAGGCGGATGGAGCCCGGTGCCTGGTTCAGGAAGAGGAGTGAGGGCCACTCGAGGGGGCTCGGATTTTGGGGGGATCGGGAGCTTAGGCTTCTTTCGGGCTGAGCAGTAGGGATGGCCCACACGAGCGCTGCGACGGGTCCAGGTGGTGGTGGATCCATCTAGAATCGGCTGTTGGCCGGAGCGAATCGTGCGGGCCTGTCAATGCGGCTTGCATGGATACCTGCCTCCTGAAATCCGCGGGTGGGTGCCCCGCGTCAGTTCTTGAGTCGGTGAAATCCTTCGGAAGCCAACGTCAATCGTATTCCTCGGTCTCGCTGCGTCAGAGAGGCTCGGCATTCCCGGTCAGTTTGTGGCCGCAGCCTGAGCAGAAATTGTCCCCGAACGCGAAATGCTTGCCACAATTTGCGCACTGGCTCTCGGTGCCTTTGGCGGTGATCCAGCTTTCCAGTTCTTCCAGAACACCTCGGATGCTGTCTTCTGCGTCCCGAAGGCAACTGATGATGTTCATCCTACCGTGGAAGGTCATGCCGTCTCCGTAGGCGACGAGGGAGTCGATCATGCACTTGGCGTCATGAATCAACCCCATGGCCGGCTGCAAATATTCTTCAATGATAACGGACCGTTCTGTATACAATCGACAGCAGTTGACTTCGAACCAGCCCTCGGCCAGGTCGTTGGAGGTGAACAAGCTGTCCAGCACTCCATTCTCGACTCGTTCTTTCGCCCCACCGATGAGATCCAAAGACCGGTGCAGGTGATGGATGGCTTTCATCAGGTCGTTGCCGCCAATCGGCGGAGTCACATCACAATAGGCATGGGTCAACAGTTCAAGGAACATCGGGGTCTCCTTCTCTCGAATGCAAAGGCCGGGCAGACCTTGGGGAAGACGATGGCGGCGTGCGCCAGAGCAAGGCTGACAAACATCGTGATCACAAAGAAGTTACTTTCCATGGTTCTCCTTCCTGTTTTTCTCTCGAGGGTCTTGTTCAATGGGTGACCGAGCTCGGGATGCTCGCCCTGCAAGCATCGACCTTGTTGATGCGTTTGTTTTGCACGAATCATACCGTTCAGCAGACTAATCGGAAAGAGGACCGGAAGAATCAATGGGAAGTTGCAGGACGAGGACTGGGCAGGCTTCTTCAAAACAAATGAGCCCTCGATCTGCGTCCGAAAAGGGCAATAATCTTGAACGAGGGCATCAACTGCTACAAATAAGTATCGATTGGGGTGCTAGACGACGGGGACCTAAACCTCTCCCTTCAGCAGGCCTTGAGGCCAGTTCTTGATGTAAAGATCGCGCTGTGGGAACGGGATCTCGATGTCGTGCTCGCGGAAGGCACCAAAAATGGCCGTGTTCAGCTCATGGATGGCCGGTGTCCGGTCTTCGGGCTTCGCGACATGAGCCAGGACGCTGAAATCCAGTGAGCTTTCGCCGTAGGCGATGAAAAGCACCTGGGGCTGGGGCTGCTTCAGCACCCGTCCGTTGGCTGCACAGATTTCCTCGAGCAGTCGCGTGACCAGCCCGATGTCTGATCCATACCCAACGCCGATGTTGAGAGTGATCCGACTCGCTCCCCGGCCATAGTGGGTCCAATTGAGGATTTTCGATGCGGTTAGCTCTGAGTTGGGAATGATCAGCACCGACTTGTCGAAAGTCTGGAACACGGTGCTCCGAATGCGAATTTCTTTGACCTCGCCAAGCTGCCCGTCAATCGCCAGCATGTCTCCCACCTTGATGGGGCGCTCGATCAGGAGAACCAGACCGCTGAAGAAGTTGCTCACGATGTTCTGAAGCCCCAGGCCGATCCCAACACCCAAAGCCCCCATGACGAGTGCCAAATTGGCAAGAGGAAACCCCAGAACATTAAGCGTCATGAGGATCCCCAGGATGAGGATCACATATTGGAGGATGGTCGAAATGGTATACTGGATCCCAATGTCCCAGCCCGTCCGCGGGAACACGCGGGTCTGAAGAATGCGGGTCGAAAAGCGGGAGAGCCAGAATCCCAGGTTGAGGACGACGCATCCGAGGATGAGGTTAAGGGGCGACAGCTGCACGGAGCCGATGGGAATGCCATAACGCAGCCACTGTAAGACGGTGAGCAGGTCTGCGGGCGCTCCGCCCCACAGGGTATAAAGCACGATGCCGCCAGCCCCGGCGAGCAGCACGTCGAACGACCTTTGGGCGAGCGCACACAGGCGGCCGAGGAGGTCGTACCGGTCCGGGAAGCGCTTGCCGAGCCATCCGTTGTCCGCGTGGAGGAAAAAATGGATGGCGGTCCTCCCCCCCCAGCGCACGAGTATGCCGATGGTGACCAGTCCCACGGTCAGCGCGGCGGATCCCACCAGATGCAGGGAAAGCGGCTGAAAGCCTAGCGGGAAAGCCATCAAAGCGATGCCGACGATTCCGATCAGGCC
>CALBZH010000160.1 GCA_937889795.1 uncultured Syntrophobacteraceae bacterium
GTAAAAAGTGGCGTGTGCCTACGCGTTTGATGTACCTGGTTGAAGATCTAGGACGACCTTAGGTATTGAAATCCCGAGGGATTTGAGTGTCCTTAGAAGTTTGGGTGAGGGTTCGTTACGCTGAAAGAATTGAAATTTTGGGGTGTGGAATTCCGTCGTCTGGAGGGTGGCGAGCGTTTGTTTGATCTGCGGCCAGGGCTCTTTGCACTTGAGCTCGGCGACCCGCTCGATCAACAGAGCGAAGACGCACAGCTTGATGTGGGTCTCGATACGATGGGGCAGCCAGTGGTACATCGGCTCCATCTGGATTCGAGTTCGCTTGAGAGTCCGGAAGCATCGCTCGATCACGAGAAGCCCCTTGTAGCCGGCCGCTGCATCTTCGAGGGAGATCGTGTCGTCGTTGGTTTGGAGAACCCACTTGCCATCGTACTTCGCAATCTCGCGGATGGCCGCCCGGTCCAAGCGAACGCACTCTTTCTTGGCGATCGTGAGATAGCGCTTGTAGCGACCTGAGGCCATCAACTCGATGGCCCATCGTGCTGTGGCCTTGTGGTCCGGATGGCTCTTGAGCTCCTCTTCCAGCTCTTTGACAACCTGTTCCCGATGCTTCCGCTGCCTTTCCGCCTCCCGTGGGTTGTAGCAGAGGATGTAGCGGCGTCGGAGCTCGCCGTCGCCGACAACCACTTCCTTGGCGTGCAGGTTCTCGGTGATGACCTTGTAACGGCCGGGTCGGGTGAGGACGTCCTCTTTGATCTCCGAGACACTGCTCATGCGGGTGGCCAGAAGATACTTGCCGCAGGCCCTGGCGATCTCCTCGCGATTTGTCGCGGAATTCGCTCCCGAGTCGGCAACGAAGAGCGCTCTGCCGAGCTTCCATCCCCGCAGATCCTGGCGCACCTTCTTGATGGTGTCGACATCCGATGTGTTGCCCGGAAACACCCAGCTCCTCACGGGTAAGCCGTCCCGTGTCACGGCTAAAGCCACCACGACCTGGGGTCTCCAGGTCCCGTCCTTGGAGTGGCCGTATTGGCGAAGCCCGGGACCGTCTTCGGCATCCTCGTCCGGTTCGTCGATGGAGAAGCCGGCCGTGGTCGTGTCGTAGAAGGGCCAATGAAAACATAGCTGCGTTTTCGTCCTGTAGAACTTCCCTTTCTGCTAAATAGAACTGGAATATATCACTCATTGAATCGGGTAGTCTTTCATCGCATCCCGATATTCCTGCTCTATGTCCACCAGGCTCAGGTCCTGATAGATGCTTAGACTCTCCCGGTTCTTGTGTCCGCTGATGAGCTGAATCTTGGCGTCCACAATCCCTTTGCTTGTAAGATAGGTCAGGAGCTGGTGACGGAAGAGGTGCGGATGAATCCGTTTGGTGATGCCCGCTTTTTCCGCGTACTTCTTCACGATCTCTCGAATCCAACGCGTCGTAAACTTCGACATTCGGTTCGATTCGAATAGATACACGGCGCCTTTCTCTTTCTGGATGCTGATATACTGAGCCAACTCGCCACGAAAATGCGGAGGAAACGGAACATAGCGATCTTTGTCCCCCTTCCCGTGACTGATACGCATCCGCATTTGGGAAAGGTCCGCGTCATCGAGCTTGAGGTTGACGAGCTCGGCGTTTCGAATTCCTGTGAAAAGCAATAGCTTCAGCATGACAACGTGGGTCCGGTTGAAGCCGTTCCAGATGGAGGCGTAAAGGGTTTTCAGCTCGTCTTCCGTCAGGAGCTCCGGCAGCCGTTTCGCACGGACGGTCCCTCCGGTGACAGAGAGATCTTCCCGGACGTACTGAAAGACCTTTTTCACGTAGTTCGCATCTGCATGTTGCTTGCGCAGCATCTTTGCAATTCGGCCCGCCAGCTCTTTCGGGGGGACCCTCTCCATCAGTGCGCCTCCAGGAAGGACGGCTTGTTGATGTCGAGGCGGATGTCTCCGTAGGGATTCACGTTCGATGTGAAAAGGGGTGTCATCGCATTGAGATCGACGGCCTGCACTCGCTGAAGGTAGCCGTCATCATGCAGGACACGCTCAAGCATCAAGGTGTTCACGAGGACCAGAGCGTTCTGCAACAGGTGCAAACACAGGACCGTGAGCTCTTGTACGACGGGATCGTTCGTCTGGATTTCGGACTTTCCCCCGTAGCAGATAAAATCCACGGTCGAGTTCCAGCTCTCGGCGATATTGCGACCCTGGTGAATTTTCTCCCGGTATGAGGGGTCTGTCAGAAACCTGCAGTCATGAATCGTCTTGAGAGCCTTGCCTACTTCGAGGAAACCCTTGTAGGTCTGGTTTGCCGGATTGTTCCGGTTGAAACGCCTCAAGAGGGAGTCGACCGGAGCGGTCCGCTCCTTTGCAGCCACCACGTGCCGCACCATGTCGCTGTAATGCGTGTGTGCCAGGTCCCATCGAATCGGCCTGGCCAGCACGCCGGCGAGATGGGGAAGGCTGCTCTTCATGTCCGTGTCCGGCAGGTAGAGCTTTTCGTACTTCATCCGCTTCAGCCAGGGAAGCAGCTCCACGTGCAGGAACCGGCAAAATGCGAAGCCCAGCTCGCTCTGGCCGTGCGAGTCGACGCAGTTGGACTCAATCGTCATCAGGGTGTCGTGGTGGATGAGCGATGCGATCATTGCTGCCACCTCGGTGCCGTGCCTCACCCGAGAGTGGATTCCAGCCGAGTTGTTGTCGACAAGGAAATAAGACATGATGCCGCATTCCTGGTAATGCGGGTTCCACCGGGCAACAAGATTTTCTTCCCAGGCACCAAGATACTTCCCGTCGGAAGTGCAGGCGGTTGCGTTCCCCCATATTTCAGGGTTGCGCACTTCGAGTATCCGGTTGACCAAAGCGGCGATGGCCTCCCGCACGGAATCCGGGTGAACGAACCGTTTGTTGAAATAGATCAGGTCCTCATACGAGAAGGAGGGCTTCGCCGCCGCATGAATTCGCTTCAATCCCAGCCCGGTGCCCCGGCCGAGCAGGCTGAGCAGCAGACGTTCCCTGACTTCTTCGGTTTTGAGCACCTGGCGCTGGGCCGTAGAGTAGAAAAAGCGGGTGAAATCGACTTGCCTGTCGGCCTCGAGCAGGATGTCCGCAAGCTCGAGTATACCCCATCGGTCTAGCGCCATTTGTTTGATTTCCTGGAGCACAGGGTGCTCCGGTCCCTTGACGATTTTGGGGATACGGAAAAGACCTTTCTCGCCGTCGCCCGGGTGGTAGATGTAAACGTCACGCTTCTCACCGAAAAACTCGTTGGCTTTCCGCAACGCCGAGCCGAGTTCTTCCCGGATGGGGTCCAGGAAATCTTCAGATCGCTCGGGAATCCGGTGTTTGCGACAATAGCCCCTCCACTTTTCCGGCCAGTCCCGAGGCAGATCCCGGTCGGGGTTCTGATAACGGTAAGCGCCCTCGACCCACACTTCCTTGTTCTTCAGTGCCTTTTCCAGCTTCTGCAGAACGCACAGCTCGAAATAGTGTTTCAGGACCCGGGTGATTCCCTGATCTTTCTCGATCCCCATCTCCGCCCAAATACCGCTCATGAGCTCTTCGGGAATGTTCTCCGTTTCCGGGTAGTACACATTATTCTTGTCGAGGTACTTTCGGACCAGAGCAATGCCTTCCACGAGTGGGCGGCGGACCGGATTGGTTGTCCGGAAGACCAAGGTGTCCAGTACCGGCTTCATCATCTTCCGGTAGGAGCGTCTGTACTTTTTCTTTTTCTCTTCCGCCTGGGTGTTTTCAAATCGGAGCTCCCGTCCTTCGTATTCTTCAACGATCTGATCGAGGATCTCTTTTCCGACGGCCGGAAACAGCACGTCTTCGACGCTGCCCCGGGGGTTCTGGGTGGAAGCTTTGGCGATCTTGTAGAGAAGCTCTCTTTTCCTGTACACGGTTTGAATGCTGTGCACCAGGTCGCGCTCCAGGCTTTTGTCAGCCTTCTTTTCGATGCGGCGGGCAAGATCGAGGAAGATATCGATTATATTGTCAGTTAGTTCCATGCGGCGAAAATGCAGCAGGACCGTGAGCAGTGCATACCGGAAGTTCTCCGGGTGGCGTTTCATCTGGTAGGAACCCTCGGGAGCGGCCCTTTCACGGAGCAGCTTCAGCACTTCATCCGGAACATCCCTCAGATGGAAGTCGGCCTTGATCTCAAATCCGCTGATGAACCGGAGTCGTTCGACCTCGCCCAGGAGGCTCTTCATTCCGAACTTTCCAGGCTTGGCCTTCATCCATTCGTATCGATCTTTCTCGTCCTGTCCGGTATTCAGGCACAGGTCCATCTTTTCCCGGATCTCCGGAGAGAGGCGCTCGGAGATCTTCCGGCAGGTTCGGCCCAGGTACTCTTGCCATGCGGAGCTAACCAATCGCTGGAGCTCTTTTTCCGTCGGCAGCTCAACATGAAGGCTACGGCATCGATCAATGGCGGCGGCAAACATATTCGACCTGGTCGGATGGCTTCCTGCTTTGTCCACAAGCCATTGGGCGAGTTCTTCGGAATCGCCGGCACTGAATGGCCGGAATCCGGTGAATGCTCTGATGGAGGCAAGATGCGCTTTCCACACGCTATCCTTCCACCGATACTCCATGAACAGGACTTGATCCACTTCCAACTGACGACTGATCCAAGACACCATCTGGGTTGGAATATCTTCTTTATTGCGCGGAGGATATCCAAGAAACTGGAAAGATTTGAGGAGGATCGCAAATCCCAGGATATTGGTGTCTTTCCTCCATTGAGAAATAAGGAACCGTTCCTCCTGTGAAAAAGTGAAGTGCTCGACGAGGACACCGTTTTCGATGCGGGAACTGAGGTGAGGGTATTCCATCGCGTCCTCTCGTGGCGAAACTTCCGAGAAAGGTGAGAACCGGAAGTTTCAGGGCATGTATCCACCGGAAATAGCCATTTTGAGGAGCAATCGTACAGGAGAACGAACCGATATTCCAGTTCCTTTTATAAGAAGAGAACTTCTGCAGGACGAAAACGCAGTTATGTTTTCATTGGCCC
>CALBZH010000161.1 GCA_937889795.1 uncultured Syntrophobacteraceae bacterium
CCCGGAATCCCGTCAGGATTGCATCAGGCGTTTGCCTGCTCAGGATGGCCACCCCATGAAAGGCCTTCTGTCCGTGCACGCTGGCGACATAGCCCAAGGACGCGAACGTCTCGAAAGGAAACTGCTCGGCGGTACACTTGATCTCCTGAAGGCATAGGACATCCGGCTCGTGGCTCCGGATCCAGTCCTGGACGTGCTGAAGCCTGGCTCTGATCCCGTTCACGTTGAAGGTGGCGACTTTCCAGCCCATGGGGAGCGTCCTCTTCGGGTGAGCTTCTGATCCGCTCTTTCATTTCAGGATGCGCATCACTTGTCAAGAGCGCAGAACGGCTAGTTGAGGCTGCCCTGATTCATCTCGACAAGGTCCTTGTAGTACGGGCTTCGCGACAGGGTTTTCCGAAAATCCTGATAAAAGTCCTCCTTGCCGGAAATCGTCAGCGGCCATGCTTTGTCCAGGAATTCTCTGACAAGATTCGCGTTTCCGCCGTAAATGAGCCGCAGCATGGTGTCCCAGAGCGCCGGCGGCTGCTCCTTCTGGCTCCAGCCGGGCTCACTTCGGACGTTCCGGGCTTCTGCCTGCAAGAGCTCCGGCGAGGGTTTCGGTTTTGCCATGAGATCGCATGCCAGGCTGTAGGCTCCGTCCTTGAATCGGAGGATCACCTGAGGCGCGGGGGACTGTGCAAAGCTGGCGCGCCAATTGGCAAAGGTCCAGTCCGCAGTTACGAACTCGAGGCCGTTGCCGCCGTCGAGGTTGGCGAAGTGGGAAAAATCCCCGTGCCCGGCATCGATGATGGCGACTTCCCGGAAGCTCTGGGCAAGCTCATACACATGAAAGACAAAGCAGCAATGAGCCCCCCCACTCCATTCGGATACGACCAGGTTGGGAGCGCCGTTGCCCGTGATGTCCTTGCCGATCGCGATCAGCTCGTTGTCCAAGGTCGGCTCGTCGCTGTAAACGTGGCCGAAGGCAAATCGGCGTCCGCTAAGGCTGTAAATCTTCTGGCCGTTCCGGAAGACGTCGAGGGTCCCCCGGGAGCCCTGATCGTTCACGACGTGGGCGATCCGGAGTGTGTAGTCGCCAAAGGCCCGCTCGTCGGTTTCATGGAGCTCATCCTGTGTAGCGGGCGCGGACTTGGGAGAATCTGCCTGGTTCTGAGGAGCAGCGGCAGGCTGCCTTTTCGCGTATCCAAGGGAGACAGGCCATGCCAGCAAGAGCACGCCGTAGAGAATCCAGAAGCCAGCGGTCGGTTTCCTACGTCTAACGGATATCCACATAGAGCGATCTCTCGCAAAGGTTCTTCTTGAGAGTCGGGTTGGCAATTCGGGGAAATGCGCCCGAGCATGATCTCCGAAGTCGTGTGCCGTCGTGCGCCATAGATCTTTCAGGGTATAGGGGTGCACCAAGCCCTCGCGGTGCCCCGCGTCCAGACACCCCACACCGACTCATACCCGAAAGAGCGTTTCAAGGGAATCCCAAAGACGCCGTTCCTTGCTCCGACATTCTTGCAGGACGGATGTCTTAGGGCGCTCTGTGTCTTTTACGGTGGCCAGCTGTGATTGCAAGTCACCCTAAAATGTCTTTGTGCCGATGAAGCAACCGGGTATCGAGAGCGAATTCCAACCATGAAGGTCATGCTCTGAAGGAGGGACTGGATGCCTTGGCTTGCTGTTCGTTTGATGGTGGTTGTTCTGGGGGTCGTGATGCTGGTTTCCGATCCCGTAGCGGGGAGTGGCTCCGAGGTCACCCATGATGTGACGATGGATTCCCCGGGTACTGCCTCGGAAAGCTCAGGCGAAGGCCCGGGGCTGCCGCGGCTCGGAGACGATCCACCGTGCCAGGCTGCTGTCGCGGTTTCGACACCCCTGGCCGCGGAGGTTGGTGCCCGGATCCTCGAGGCCGGAGGGAACGCCATCGACGCCGCCGCAGCCATCCAGTTTGCGCTTAACGTGGTCGAGCCCCATGGATCAGGCATCGGAGGTGGGGGCTTCATGATGGTGCATCTGGCCGAGACGGGAGAGACGTTCATGGTGGATTCCCGTGAAAGAGCCCCCGAGCGTGCATCGCCGACGATGTTCCAGGGGTTGAGCTTCGACTCGGTCACCACGAGCGGCGTGTCCGTAGGAGTGCCCGGTACCTTGCTCGGGATCGTCACGGCGCTTGACCGGTGGGGAACCATGTCCTTGGCCGATGTGCTGCAGCCGGCCATCAAGTTGGCCGAAGAGGGGTTCATCGTCGAGCGATGCTTTGCCGAGGAGACGGCCAGCCCGCGGACAGCTTATCAGCGGGAGACACGGGCGGTATTCAGGCTTCCCAATGGGAGCCCGCTTCCCGAAGGCTTTCTCTTGAAGCAGCGCAACCTCGCAAAGACCTTCCGCCTGATCGCCAGATGCGGGCCGGGCGTTTTCTACCGGGGGAGCATCGCGCGGGCGATCCTCCAGGCTCAGAAACGGAGTCGAGTCAATCCGCGTTATCGCGGTTATGGCAAGATGACCCTGAAAGACCTTGCAACGTACCAGGTTGAGATCCGCGAGCCCATCGTGACTCAATACCGGGGCTATACGATTCAGACAGCGTCGCCGCCGTCATCCGGCGGTCTGACAATGCTGCAGATGCTCAAACTGCTGGAGCGTTATCCGATTGGAGACCACGACCAAGGGCTCGGCTTCGGCGAAGCCAAGACGCTCCATGTCATGATCGAGGCCATGCGGCTGGCGTTTGCGGACCGAGCAATGTGGATGGGGGATGAGGACTTTGTCCCCGTGCCGAAAACGGGCCTGCTGGCGGATTGCTACGTGCAGACGCGCAGTGGTCTGATCGACGACACCAGTCGCATGCCTGCGGTGTTTGCCGGCGACCCGTGGCCCTATGACGTTGCCCGCCTTTACACGAAGCCAATCCCCCGCCTGGCGCTGGCAAAGGCGGAGGGCACCCACACGACGCATTTTTCGGTGGTCGACCGGTGGGGCAACATCGTCTCGTACACGAGCACCATCGAGTCCAGCTGGGGTTCCGGGATCATGGTCCCAGGGTACGGTTTTCTACTCAACAATGAGCTCACCGACTTCAACTTCACGCCCGAGTATGATGCAGGCACTGGCAACCCCGGCACCAACGATATCGCTCCCTTCAAGCGTCCGCGGAGCAGCATGACACCCACCATGATATTCAGGGATGGTGCTCCGATCGCTGCCTACGGCTCACCGGGGGGACCGACGATCATCAACTCGGTCTTTCAGACGACAGTCAATTTCCTGGATCACGGGATGACCCTCCAGCAGTCCGTCGATGTTCCCAGGATTTCGGTTGCGGGTGCCGATGGCGCTGTCTCACGGGAAGCCGGGTTTGCGGACAGTACCATCGCCGAACTGGCGGGATTGGGCCATCCGTTCAATGGGACCCTCACCACGATCGGGTCCGTTCAGGCCGTGGGTATCGACCCCCAGACCGGCGCACGCTACGGTGCCGCCGACCCACGCGGCACGGGGGTCGTGATCACCCTGCCGAGGACTGAGGCCCAAGGATCTCGATAGTGGTCTTCACGCTGACCGGCATGTGAACGTCCGAGATCTCGGCCACGCAGTCGGCCGTGCAAGCCTGTGCCTTGTCGGGAGCGAGAAGCACGCAGCCGGCAAGAACCTGGAGAACAGTACGGAGTCAAGCAGCTCCGCATCCCGGGACCCGGCCGAAGCGGACCTCACGCTCGACGGGAAGCGGCAGGAAGGCTGGAAGGTGCGACCGTGGGGTTTCCCGACCCTTGGCCGATGTTTTGGGCGTTTCCGGGGATCATTTCAAGGATCGATTGACCGAAGAGGACGCCATGGCGCGTGCTGAGCACCTGGCACTCGTGCAGATGCTCGAGGAAGAGGGAACACTCTCCGGAGAGGACCGGGCGGCGGTGAAGAAGCCTCTGGACGCGTAGCCCACTGAAAAAACATAGCCAGGCCCTTGCTGTCTAGATCAAGGGACCAAAAAGGATGAACAACCAGGTCTTGCAGGAGCAGATGCTTATGGAAAAGATCCGTGCTCTCCCACTGGAGCGAGTTGCCGAGGTGGAAGACTTCAGGGATTTTTTGAGCCAGCGCGATTCCGAGCGCCGCTTGGTAAAATCCGCAGCCAAGCTCTCTGAAGACGCCCTCCAGAAGGTGTGGGACACCCCGGAAGGTGCCGACTATGACAGGCTATGATTTCGGCGACGTTGTCCTTGTCCCC
>CALBZH010000162.1 GCA_937889795.1 uncultured Syntrophobacteraceae bacterium
CTGTTCGAGGGCGTTTCATTCCATTATGTGCCAGAGCAGCCGGTGCTAAAGCGAGTGGATCTCCACGTCAAGGTGGGACAGACGGTCGCCATCGTAGGGCCGACCGGCGTGGGAAAGTCCACGCTGTTGAGCCTCCTGCCCCGTTTCTACGACCCCCTGTCGGGACGAGTCCTGATTGACGGGGTCGACGTGCGCGAGTTTCAGCTCAAATCCCTGCGCCAGCAGATCGGCATGGTTCTTCAGCCGCCGCTGGTGTTCCCGATCAGTGTTCGAGAAAACGTGGCCTATGGTCGGCCGGATGCATCCCTGGAGGAGATCATTACCGCTGCGAAATTGGCCCGGATCCACGATTCCATCATGCGACTCCCCGAACAGTATGACACGATCGTAGGGGAGCAAGGCGCAACGCTCTCCGAAGGCGAGCGGCAGCGCATCACCATCGCTCGTGCCATCTTGCGCGATGCGCCCATCCTCATTCTGGACGAGCCCACCTCCTCGGTGGATGCGGAGACCGAAGCGTCGATCATGGAGGGGCTGAACCGCCTGACTGCCGGACGCACCACGTTCATTATCGCCCACAGACTCTCCACGGTCCGCCGGGCAGACCTGATCATCGTCCTGCGCGAAGGAGAAATCGTGGAACAGGGCTCCTTCGAGCAGCTGGTGCAGGGCAGCGGGCCGTTTGCCAGCTTGTACCGCACCCAATTCAGCTTGGAGGAGGACGCCGAGAGCGTGATAAACGGCTGAGCGCGATGCAAAACAACGCGAGACGAGCCAGTGGAATGGAGTGAAGGTCGTCTTTTGCTATTTTTCATTTCCAGGCAGACTGTAATTCACCTATAATGCGATCTACCCATGCGGTCCTCTCGTCACGACACGCACTCCCGACAAATCATTCTGCTTTGGCCCAGAAGTTGCTCTATGGCAACGACGAACTGGAGGACTATGCTGGCGTCGATCCTCCTTTTATACTGGCCTTAACCCACCACAAAGGGAATCACCAGCTGTGCAGCGTTTTCTTCAATTGACCGCCATGGTATTCGCAAGTGTCATCCTGTCCACCTTCCCGTGCAAGGCTCAGACGAACGAAAGCTCCCACGACCAGACAGGGAAGCGTTCAACCCCAAGCACGGCTCACCCGGTCCAGTCGCCGAAGCCCGGTCCTCTTCTGGCTCTTCATGCCACCGGAAGCCAGACGCCCCCACAGCCAGCTCAAGCTCAGCCGCACACGACGTTGCTGCGCGTTCCGCCCCAAATCCGCCTCATGGTGTTCGCGCCTCACCCCGATGACGAAGCTATCGGCGCCGCAGGTCTCATCCAACGGGTCATCCAGAAGGAAGGAAAGGCGCAGGTGGTCTTTGTGACCAATGGCGATGGCTATCTGGACGGCGTGCGGCTCCAAAACAACCAGGCAACAGCCTCTTCGGAGGACTTCATCGTCTACGGTGTGCAGCGGCAGCGAGAGGCACAGCAGGCAGTGGCGGAGATGGGACTCGAGCCCGAAGATGCCATCTTTCTGGGGTTTCCCGATGGTGGCATCGATGATTTGTGGACGGATCACTGGTCGTCTCAGAAACCCTACACATCGCCGCACACCCAGTTCGATCATGCCCACTACAAGAGCAGCTTCTGGCGTTATGTCAGCTACTCGGGCGCCGGACTGCAGAACCAGATTCTCCGGGCCATCCTGGAGTTTGCACCCGATTGGATCGTCCTCCCGGATCCAAGGGATCTGCACCCCGACCATTGCACGACGGGCGTCTTTGTCCTGGAGGCCATTCGCAAGCTGAGGGAATCCGGGCAAGCACCCTTCGACAACATTCAAGTGTTCAGCTACCTCGTCCATTATCCGGACTACCCCACTCAAAAGAGTTCGTGGATTGATCGGGCCAGCCGTGCCGGAATCGGCGGATCGCACGCCGGCGAGAACAGCCTGTCGAACACGGAATGGCTCACATTTGCGATGACATCCCAGGAGCTTGAGGCCAAGGAACGGGCGTTGCGAGCCCATGAATCCCAGGCCGGGCCACTTGGAGGTTTCTTCAAGATTTTTCTGAACCATTATGAGTATTTCGGCAGACTAGGACCTACGGAAATCAACACCCTCCCGAGCGAGTATGCAGCTCGGTTCGGTCGATCGAGCAGTTAACGACCGCCGTCACAAGGATACACGATGAAACGAATCTCTACGGCGCTTGGGTTCCTGTGCCTTCTGGCAAGCGTCGCGTTTGCAACGAACGGAACGGTTGATCGAGCCACTTCGTGGAAGGTGGCTCAAATTGACGGAATAGACTGGCTCTTCACTCCGGACGGACGCCCCTTTTATTCCAAAGGCGTCAATTTCATCGACAGCGGAAAAGAGAGTGACCGAAGCCACCAAAAGAAGGCCTTCTACTGGGGCAATTTCTTTACTTCGGCGGATTTGTGGCGCGGCGCCGTGGGGCGGCAGCTTGCTGGCTGGGGGTTCAACACCCGGGGCGGCTGGTCGGATCCGTCCCCGCTGATCGACTTGCCCCTCATGGTCGACATCGAGCTGGGACGGAATTCCAAATTCCACTGGTTCGACCCGTTCGACCCGGCCATGGAAGCCACGGCACTGGAAACCGCCAGGCGGCTCACCGCTCCGTTCCAAGGGGACAAACGGCTGGTCGGATACTTTTCCGACAACGAGGTGGGATGGTGGAATTCGGCCCTCTTTGTCTGGTATCTGGGCAAGGGTTGGGAGAACCATACGAAGCGGGTGCTCTGGCAAGTTCTATTCGACCAATACGCCGGCGACTGGAACCGTCTCCTGGCTGACTGGGCTCCTCAGGGAGACATCTCCTCCTTCGAAGACCTCAAGCAAGCCGGCACCAAGCTCAAACTCCGCCCGGGAGGCCGCGGTATCCAGGTGGTTGACCGGTTCACGTATCTCTGCGCACGTCACTACTACGATCTGATGTACCGAACGCTCCGGAAGGCACACCCGGAAGCCCTTGTCCTCGGAGACCGTCTCCCCCTCTATTATCACCAGGATGCTGTGCGGGCCATTGGCGACAGCATCGATGTGGTCTCCACCAATTACAACGTGGACAGTCAGGATGGCTGGGTGGCTCCCTATTACTTCGAAGGTCTCAGGCGGCTCACCGGCAAACCGGTCATGATCACGGAATTTTTCTTTGCCGCCGAGGAGAACCGAACCGGGAACAAGAATGAGACGGCTCGTAACCAGCATCCGAAGCCCGGCCACCTTATGACCGTTCAAACCCAGGCCGAGCGTGCGGCAGGCCTGACCCAGGCAATCAGAAGCTTCGCGGCCTTCCCCAACGTCGTCGGGGCTCACTGGTTCCAGTATTGCGACGAGCCCTTCGGGGGTCGCGAGGATGGCGAGGACTACAACATGGGCCTCATCGACACCGCAAACAGGCCCTATGAGGAAGTCATCGCGGCATTTCAGCAGAACAATTCCCTGCTGGACCGGATCCATGAGCAAAGCCTCAGCACCGCGGCTGCTCAAAGACCTTCAATTCGCAGGGCTTCGACCTCGGGAGAGGATCTTCCGGCTTCAATCCCGCGGAATCGAAGGCCCATCAACGTCTCGGACCAGACCCTGCTGGACTGGGATAAGGCTGCCACGCGGATTACGGATCTCCAGGCTCCCGAGCCTTATGTGCCTTTCGGGGACATTCACTTGGCCTGGTCCCCGGAAGGGCTTTACCTGGCCAGCATCTCGAACACCTATTTCGACCCCAATTTCCTTGACTATCAGGGTGAATTCCCGCTTTCCGAGGCATTCCAGCTTCACTTCTTTCTCGAAGCAAACGGAGCCAGGCACGAGTATGCGATCTACCTCGTGCCGGAGCCGGCCCCGGCCCTCCCCGACGGGTTCGACGTGAAACCGAGACTGTTTAAGATGGTCGACGGCAAGCCTGCACAGGAAATGGGAACCGCTGGTCGAGTCCAGCGGTTGAACAAGTCTCTTCCCCACATGCACCTGGAAGCTTTTTTCCCATGTGAGATGTTCGGCCTCGAACGCTTCAAGGCGGGAGCCATGCTTCAGATGAACGTGGCCATGACCAATTACTTCCATGAATTCACGATGGGATGGACATCAAATGGGATTCAGGACGGTTCCAAAGGGCCTGCGGTTCTAAGAGAGGTCGTCCTCCAGGATTCCCTGCCAGGCTACCAGTCGAAAGGACCGGAAGCCAAACGTTCGATGACGGACTGATGCAGCCGGCACCCCCTCATGTCGGGAGCGAATGGGAAGAACGTCGATCGAAGCGTTCCAGAAGCCAGGAAGTGAGTCGATTCACGTAACGCTCGACGAGGATCGAGCCCGTTGCGATGAGAGCGATCGCAAGGGCGGCAGCCACGGTGAAATAGAGGAGACTGACCCCACGAAGTCTCTGGCCGATGGAGATCATATAAGGCTGATGGAGCAAGAAGATCCCATAGGAATAAACACCGACCGTCGTGAGCAGCGAGCCCAGCCTCGGGACATTGCAAAGACACCAGCGCGTCAGATGGGCGAGGATGATGAAGAGTCCGGTTCCCACCAATCCATCACTGAACGCGTATAGAACGTTGGGCTGATAGGCGTACAGGCCGAGAACGTACATAACACCCCCCGCAACGAGCCCGCGGTGGGAAAACAATCCTCCTTCCACAGCACTGGGCCGCTGGCGATACAGCACGGCTCCGGCCATTCCCGCAGCGAACTCCCAGAGCCTCGCGCCAAAGAATGCGCCCTGCACATAATTCCCGCTCGCCTCGAGCACCCCGAACAACAAGTAGCGGCTCAAAACCGTAAAAACGCCGCAGAATACCAGGAATCTCGCCGGCCCGAATCGGCGCATGGCTTTGTAAAGGAGCGGGTAAACGAGGTACAGCTCCATCAAGAGCCCGAAGAACCACCAGGAAGGATTGACGTAAAAGAAGATCCTGTCCACCGGGATAACCCGATCCCCGATGAAGCTCAGGAGAAAGCGGTAGTCAAGAGGATCCTGACGGTGAACGAACGGTGAGATCAGATAGACAACGTGGGCAATCCAATACATGGGATAAAGCCGGGCCAGTCGCCTGACGTACCAGCGCCCCCACCCCCCCTCGGGCTCTCCGGTCCTCGTCAGCCCATAGGTCAGCCCGAAGCCGCTCAGGAGGATGAAAACGCCAACCGGTTGTGGCCCGCGCTGAAAGAGCGCCGCTGTCAGGGCCTCGACCGTGCAGCCGGCCATGGCCGGGAGACCCGAAGCCCCGCATTCCTGAACAAAGGTTACGATTCGTCTCAGATCGAGGGGCCAGGGGTAATGGCCCGTATCGCTCGCCAGAAAGCAATGAAAGACGGCGATCCAGAGCATGGAAACGCCTTTCACGGCATCGAGCCAAAGCAGCCTGAAGGTCTGGGTGGAAGGGGGGCAGCCCGGCGGCAGCTCCCGCACGCCCTTCGTCACAGCCCAGCCCTCTCCATGAGACTGGCGAGAACCTTCTCGGCCCCAAAATACTCGGCCGCGATCTCTCGGGCCGCGCGGCAATGTCCCTCATAATCCGATTCGATCGCGTCCACGGCGGCAAGCACATCGTCCATGGAGCTGAACCCGAAGAGGCCTCTCCCAGACGGCAGGAATTTGCTGAACCCGGTCTCCTCGGTGATAACCGGCCGTCCTGCCCCCAGGTAGCTCGCGCTTCGGTCGCTGAACCAGCCCGTCTTGGGCCTGACGACCTGGTCCTTTGCGACGGTGAACTCACCGCGTGAGCGCTGGATGTACTCCCGGTAGCGGTCCACATCGCTAGAAATGGGGAGGGAGTGCGCCAGTCTCCACCCGTGGGAGCGCAGCAGTCGATCCACGTCCTCATCCACGACCACGGCAAGCTCGAATCCGACCGACCGGCGCTGAGGAAGCGCCAGGTACTTCAAGAACTCACGGTCTTTGGTCCAGTAATACGTTTCCCCGCGAAACGTGATGCTTTTCCCCTTGTTGTGCCACGTGGTGATGGTGCTGTAAGGCGCCATCGGGT
>CALBZH010000163.1 GCA_937889795.1 uncultured Syntrophobacteraceae bacterium
GGGCTCTACATGGCGACTCTGGGCGGGCTGCGGTGCCTTGAGACCGTGTGAGGCGGAACCCTTGTCGCTCCGCTGCCCGTCCCGAAAGGCCAAAGGATGCCCATGCGGCAGCGCGCTGCTGCGGAGTCACTCCAGCGAGATCTCCTGATCATGAGTTGGAAACCGGTGCAACGAGCTCACCAAGAATCAACGAAAGAGCCTTTCAAGCCCCTGGCCTGTTCTGAAGAGGAAATGAGCCAGCTCAAAGCCCTTGCAGGCAGCAGAACCGTTGGAATCTGGCGGATAAAGCGGGCGAAGATCATTTTGGGGGCCTTGGCAGGGAATAGCATCGAGCGCCTGGTCTTGGAGACCCGCGTTCCGCCCCGTTCCGTTGCAAAGTGTTGTCAGGATTTTGCCCGCCAGGGCATGCAGTATTTCAACGTCCCTGAGCGCGCCCCGACTCCTCGAGAAGCCTCCGTTGAGCGCATCCTCACCTTCCTCGATCAGCCTCCTCCGCTTTCGGATCCGGCGTGGGATTCCCTGAAGCACCGGTACTTCGGCATCCATTTTTCGGCTCGGCAAATCCAGACCATCCGCCAGATCCCGCTCCTTTGCTTTTCGTGCCCCATCCTTCTCCAGATCAGCAAACTGAAAAGATCGGCTTCATGAGCTTGGACCGATTTGGCCGGTGCATGACGACGATCTTCCTGAGGCGTTCGGCCATTGGACGATTGGGATTTCCCGGGAGCGGGAGCGTTGTGTCGAACCCTTCCTGGGGTCCGATGGAGAGGGCTTACGTTTCAAAACGGCTTCACGACACCCAGGTCGGCCAAAGTCCCCACTCGTTGATCGGAGTAGACGTCCTCATCCATCTTGAGACCCTCATTTGGCATCACGTAATCCCTGGCAGCAGGGCCGGTAAATTCGTCGTTCGACATAAAGAGGCAGCCAGACCTGAGCGCTATTTCTATATGTGGATTGATATTTTTGTAAATGTATTTAAAGGAAAGCCGGGTAGTATTCCAGGAAAGACCCTTCCCGAGGAGCATGACAACTCCATTTGGATTGGTGATTCTCTTTATTTGCTCGAAAAACTCCACTGTAAAAAAACCGATTGAATACGGGTCCTCCATGGTATGGTCCATGGCAATGATGTCGTACTTTTCTCCCGAAAATCTGATATAAGCACGAAAATCATCGATGATGCTGCGCGCCTTCGGGGAATTCTTTACATACTCCATCTCGTTAGGGAAGAATATGCTTGCCGCTTCGACCAGGGGTTTGCAGTTTTCCACAATATCCAGGCGCTTGACCATTGGAGACCTGAGAAATGCCACGGCAGTAACACCACTCCCGTATCCTAGAAGTAGGACATTGGCCGGTCGGTTCACAATGCCGAGGCTGGTTTCCGCCCACTGTTCATGAATTCTCCGATCGATCGGGAGATTGAAACTCTGGTGCACGTTGTTGACTTTCAGGTCAATAGGCTCTTGGTCCACCTGGAAGCTACTTTCCGTGCCGCCCAGGGCGAGGTGCTTGTACCGCGCTTCGGGCTCGCTGAGTCTCCAGACTTCGACAACCCCAAATTCGCTGTCCTTACTGTAAAGGAGGTTCCTCGAGGGGAAGAGCACATCTGCGATGTCCCCCTGGATAAGAGCGAAAGCCGTGGTGAGTAGCAGCCCAACCACGATTTTTCGAGGAAGGCTCATGCGGGGATACATCGCATACAACGCCGCGCCTGCAAAAGCCACGGAGGACAGATAAGTGGATTGTATCCCCCAGAGGGGGACGAGGATGATGCCGTGAGCCAACCCCCCCACCACACTTCCCAAGGTACTGAATGCGTAAATGTAGGTGACGAACCGCTCACCTCTCCAATGCATGATTTTGACGCTGATCGCATACGCAAGTCCGGATAAGAGCGCGGGCGCGAATACGGAGACCAGGAAGTAGATGCGGACGAGATTTGGCTGCTGGGAATGATAGATGAAGTATTTCTTGGAGACACAAAACAGTGCAATGAACAGTATATTCAGCAGCTGGATGAACGCAAACCGCTGCCTGGCTTCCGTTTCATCCCGCATATTGAAATTGCTGCACGTTCCCAGGTAGGCTCCCAATGTGAGGCCGACCAGAAAGACGGATATTATTATGGCATTGGAGGCTGCAGTCGATCCGAAGATGTAGACAAATTCTCTCAGGAGCGAAAGCTCCAGAAGTAGCGAGACAACTCCGGCAGAAAAAATCGAGACGAAGATCATCCACACTTCTTTCATCCGGCGCTCCTTCCAGCATCACCTCCAAACAAGGGGATAGGAGAGTCTATCTGAAGCGAAACACGGCTGCAACTGTCAATTCTGCTGATGCTCCCGACGTCTGGTGTGCCTGACAGCCGAAATCAGGCCCGTCTCCCTTTGTGGCTTCTTGATTTCGGCCTGAAATTTCTCCTCTGACTTGCCTCACACCGCTCAGCCTGTCGTTTGGAAATGCAGATTGGCCTGACCAGCTCCACTGCCCTCGTAATGGCACGCATGATCGGATCCGGCGTCTTCTCCATCAGTGAGCTCTCTCAGCCGATCTGAGGTCCCCATGGGATGTGCAGGCTCCGCGGGTGCCGGGGGGTGTGCAAGCCGCGCTCGGCTCCCTTCGTTACGGCTCTCTTGCCCGCAGGATCCCCAAATCAGGGGGGAATATTGCTTTCTGTCACGTGCAATGCGTCCAGTGCCCCCATCGAGGACCTGGCCGGGCAACTGAAGGTAAGCAGGATATCAGCGCGGGCGATTGGCGGGTTCCTCCTGAAAGAGGCCATCGTCGTCATCATCAGGCTCGTGCTTCTCAGCAGCGCCTCCTCTCTCATCATGGCAAGACCGCGAGTATGCGCCAAGAGGCCCTTGGCCGGGTATATGCTCAGGCAGCTAGTCGCGAAAGATGGCCCCCCGAGGGAGGCGATCGCACTTCGAAGCAGAGAAGGAGATGACCTCAGCATGCCGGGCTATCCCGTCGTTGCCTAGCTCTGTCTGCTCGGGGTTGTCGCCATCACGGTTTTTACCATGGCGCAGAGGCCTCTCGATACCTTGGTGGGATTCGGGTCAATAGCAGCCGGGCTGATAGCGTGGTCCTTCAACCAAAACACGATTTCGGCCAGGGACGCCTCGGTTGGGAAGACCCGCATTACCCGGTGAGGGTGCGATGCAACCAACCCTTATCGTACTTTTGGCCCGGCGTAGACAGTGTCAATCTTCAGCCTGTTCAGCAAGTCCTGGTATTCTCCTGCCCCCTCCACTTCCAGTTTGTAGCCCAGCCGGCGGTTTATCAGGGTGTCCTCGATCATGGACGTCTCCTTCTCACTCAGGGCGATCTCCCGCCTGCCGTTCGAGGCATCGAACAGCTTCCTAGGTTTCCAATAGTAGACGTATGGTCCTAAGCGGGAACACTCCAGATGAGTAGCAACATTTTGAACAAAGCCAAAGGATGGATCACAAGGGGTCGAGGCTTTCCTGA
>CALBZH010000164.1 GCA_937889795.1 uncultured Syntrophobacteraceae bacterium
CGACCACCGAGATCTACACTCTTTCCCTACACGACGCTCTTCCGATCTAGTGGATGATTCGTTCCGGAAGTCCAATTTCCTTATGGAGTTCTGCAGCGATCTCGCAGAATATTCTGTGCCTACTTCCTTCCAAATTTACATCCGCATATGCTAGGTCAAGCTGCAATGAATAGTCACACGTAGTAAAAGCGTCAGTTGATTGAATCTTAATCGAGTGCTTTGCTGCCGTACAAAATCGTAGACCCTCTTGGCCGTTTCCTCGAGTGTAATTCAAGACGCTGGTTTCAGGTGTCAGTGTTCAGTCTTACTGTGATTCGCCGATATCGTGCCTCTGCCTGACACCCGAAACGAGACGCCGGAATCCTTGGTGGTCGATGGCGTCCAATGGTCGTGAATCGCACTCGGGAGGAGCCATCTTCTGTTGTCTCATGCTTCTGCGTGGGTGATCCTTTCCACGGCCTCAACCCAGCTGCGCATGGGCGACGCGTTGTACGCCTGCTCGTGCAGGACTGCGTAGCCCAAGGCCCGGCACCTGAGGCCGTCTTCTTTCCACTCAAAGGGGTCCATCACCACGTGCGCGTAATCCTGGCACTGCTCGCAGGTAAATCCCGTCCAACACTGCCGGATCGCAACGTCGAGGCAAGCGTCGTAATGGGCGCACATGACCTTCCTGTTGATGCTGTTGTCCGATGGCTGCGGATTCATGTATGAGGCCCTCCGTGCTCAGGGTTGACCATCGAGAGGAGGAAAAACCGCCTCTCACCTCATACATCGGCAGGATTTGCGCAGCACCTTCACGGATTATGACGCCACACTGTGACAAAACACGGCTCGCTTCGGGTGCTGGCGTCTGGGGCTACATCCAGCGGGGACGAGACGGCAGCGGACTCGCCGTTACGGTCGGCACGGTTTCAGGTGCGCCCCTCTATTCTCCGAGGATCGACGCCAGGTCAGCGGTTTGCGACGCGTGGACCACGGCGAGGACCTCGTCGTTCGATTGAAGGACCGTGTCTCCGTGAGGGATGACGAGTCGCCCCTGGCGGATGATTCCGGCCAGGATGCACTTGCTTGGAAACGGCAGGTCCGCCACTCTCCGCCCGGTTGCCTTGGCCGAGGGATGTACTTTTTCTTCCACGAGCGAATACTCCCCCTTGTGGAGCTTGAGGAGTGTCATCATGTTCCCCAGGGACATCTCTTCGGCGATGAGGTGGGCCATCAGGTCCGCCTGGTTCACGGCGACGTCGACGCCCATGACCCGGGTGAACATCCATCCGTTCTTGGGGTCCTTCACACGGGCGATGGTGCGCGGCACCCCGAACTCGAATCGCGCGAGGCCCATCGCGACCAGGTTCGTCTCGTCCGACCCGGTCACGGCCGCTACGACATCCGCATCCCGGATTCCTGCCGCCTCCAGGGTCGCAGGGTCGGTCCCGCTTCCGGGAATCACGCTGCCGAGCGGCAGATCGTCATGCAGATACCGCACCTCTGCCACCCTCGGCTCGATCACGTGCACCTTGTGTCCCTCGGCCAGCAGCAGGGAGGCGAGGTGTGTTCCCACCTTCCCGCCTCCCACGATGATCACGTTCATCCTCGTCCTCCTCAGGTGAGCGCCAGGAGCGCCCTGAGCCTTTCAGCGGAAGCAGTCAGTACGGCAATGTGCACGGTGTCGTCCTTCTGGATCACCGTTTCGGGGGACGCAAGAAAGGTTGTTCCTCCGCGGCTGAGGGCAACCACCTGCACCTCGCCGGCGACGGCAATGCTGCTCACCTTGCGCCCCGCGAGCAGTGCAGGCAGCCGGGCCTCGACGATTTCAACCTCGCCGTCGCCCAGACTCACGATCGCGTCCAGCTCCGAATAGGAAAGGAGGTCGGCGAACCGATTGATGACCCACGGGACGGGGGAGACCACCTGAACGCCCAGCCTGTGATAGAGATCGGCCTTGTGAGGGTCGCACAGGCGGGCGACAACCTTCGGGACCTTGAAAAATATGCGGGCGAGGCGTGCAATGACGACGTTCGTTTCATCGCTGTTCGTCACGGCGGCCAGGCCGTCCGCGTGCTCGATGCCCGCCTTGAGAAGCACGGCTTTGTCAAAACCCGCTCCGACAAGCGTTTGAACCCGAAACGATTGCTCCAGTTGCTCCACTGCAGCCTGATCGTGGTCCACCATGGTGATCGCGTGGCCACGCAGGCTGAGCGTGCGCGCCAGTCCCGCGCCGATGCGCCCGCAGCCGACAATGATGATGTTCATGATTCACCTCCCTGGCGGCTCCGTCGATCCCGCCAGCGCAGCGTGAGCTTTCTGCACTCGTCGGCGATCAGGAGCAGCGGTGCCCAGGCAAACAAGAACAGCCAGTTGCTCGGAGAAAAGGCATTTGTTCCGATGATCCTCTGCAGCGGTGGGGCATAGACGATCAGCACGATGATCGCCAGCTCGCTCACGATGCCGAGCCACAAGAGTCGATTGCCGAACAAGCCAATGCGAAGCACCGAGGTGCGCTCCGTCCGCTGCGCGAACAGGTTTCCGATCTGCGTCGTCACGACACAGGCCAGTGCCATGGCGGTCGCTGACTCATAAAGCGGGCCGGAGGAGGGCAAGTTCAGCCATTGGCCCCAATAGCCGTGGGTCCAGTACTGAAAATAGAAGGCCGCCATGGTCGCAAGACTCTGGAGAGGTCCCAAAAAGAGATAGGCGCGGACCAGAAGGGAAGGCGTGATCACGTGCTCTTTCAGGCTTCGTGGAGGCTTGTCCATGAGCCCCGGTTCGGGGTGTTCTGTTCCCAGGCCGAGGGCAGGCACGAGATCCGTTCCCAAGTCGATGGCCAGGATGTGCATCACGTTGAGTGCCAGGGGGATTCGCGCCCCGCTCAGAGCAAACAGGATGAAAGGCACCGCTTCGGGCGTGTTGCTCGTGAAGATGTATGCGGTGAACTTCTTGATGTTCGCGTAAACGCCGCGCCCTTCCTCGATGGCGTTGACGATGGAGGCAAAATTGTCGTCGGTCAGGATCATGTCGGACGCTTCCTTGGCCACATCGGTTCCGGAAATTCCCATGGCGATGCCGATGTCCGCCTTCTTGAGCGCCGGCGCATCGTTGACGCCGTCTCCCGTAACGGCGACCACATGCCCCATCCGCTGCAGAGCCGAGACAAGCCGCATCTTGTTTTCGGGGGGCGTTCGCGCGAAAATCACCTCACCGTCCAGGGTCTGCATGAGGACCTCATCGGACATGGCGTCGAGCTCGGCTCCGCTCACGATGACGGGGTGCTCACCCCGAATGATTCCAATCCGACGCGCGATGCTTTCCGCGGTCAGTCCGTAGTCCCCCGTGATCATGATGATCCGTATGCCGGCGCGATGGCACTTGTCCACCGCGTCGGAGACCTCCGGCCTCGGTGGGTCCATCATGGCCACCAGCCCAAGAAAGGTGAGGTCTCGCTCGATCGCTTCCGGCTCGTAGGCCGAAAGACTCAGCGCGCCTCGGGAGGGGCTTTCGGCAGCGAAGACGCTCCGCGCGACCGCGAGGACCCTGAGGCCGCTTCGGGCATACCCGTCGTTTGCCTGCATGATCTGGTGACGCATTGCCCCATCCAGGTCCTCCTCGGCTCCGTTTCTGAGGATTCGGGTGCAGAGGGCGAGCACCTCCTTGGGGGCCCCCTTGAGGTGGACCTCGCGCGACACGCCACCCGCCTGATGGATGGTGCTCATTCGCTTGCGTCGGGAATCGAAAGGCAGCTCCCGCAGGCGAGGCGTCCGCAGCTCCTCGGCGTCAAGGTCGATGCCGGCCTTGTGGGCAAGAACGCGGAGGGCGCCTTCGGTCGGATCTCCGACGATTGTCCAGCGAGGCCGGTCGTCGGCAGGGGGCAGCAGACGGGCATTGGTGCACAGGCCGGCGGAAATGAGCAGCGCGCGCAGATCGCTCGCTTCGCCGGGGACAACCGGTCGGCCGTTCTCCAGAATCTGGCCGTCTGGGGCATATCCGGATCCTGTCACGGACAAAGGCTTTCCGGCACACCAGACCTCCCGCACGGTCATTTCATTCTGGGTGAGCGTTCCGGTCTTGTCCGTGCAGATGACCGTCGTACAGCCGAGCGTCTCCACGGATGAAAGGCGCTTAATGAGCATGTTTCGCCCGGCCATGCGCTGCACCCCCATTGCCAGCGAGAGCGTGACCGTCGGGAGCAATCCCTCGGGCACAAACGCGACGACCATCCCCATTCCGAAGATGAAGCTTTCGGCCAGGTCCACGCCCGCCAGCGTCTTTGCCAGCAGGAAGAATAGGAACCCCACCGAGATCGCGATGACCGTCACGAGCTTTGTAACGCGCTGCATTTCCTTCTGGAGGGGGCTGAGCTCATCTCTGAGGCGCTGGGTGAAGCCTGCGATCTTGCCGAGCTCGGTTCCCATGCCGATCGCGAGCACGACCGCTCTACCGGTCCCGGAGACCACGCTGGTTCCCGCCAAGACCAGATTTGAAATCTCAACGCGAGCCAGGCTCGTGCCGGTGACCGCCTCGCTCGTCTTCCTGACGTGCAGGGATTCTCCCGTCAGGGTGGACTGGTCCACGCGCAGCTCGGCTGCCTCAACCAAACGGGCGTCTGCCGAGACGCGGTCGCCTTCAGAGAGCAGGACGACATCTCCCGGCACCAGCTCCTGCGCCGGAATCTGCTGCACGTCGCCATCGCGCAGCAAGCGCGCGTAGGAGGGCAGAAGCTGGCGCATCGCTTCCATTGCTCTCTCGGCCTTGTATTCCTGCCAGAAGCTGAAGGCTCCGTTGATGACGTTGACCGACCAAATGGCAATGGCCAGTTGGGGCATGCGTGCGATGAGCGCCACAACGCCTGCAACCCACAGCAAGACCGCCATGAGGTGGATGAAATTGGCAAGGAACCGGATGATGAGGGATCTGCCCTTGATCTCCCTGATGCTGTTGGGACCATGAAGCGCCAGACGCTCCAGGGCTTCATTCCGAGTCAATCCCTCGGGTTGGGTCCCCAAGGCGGCGTAAACCTCGGATGCCTGCAGCGCTGTATGGGTTGCTGCCAGAATGGCCTGATTCTGTTCTGCTCCCGAGCTGATCATGGATTTTCAGCCCTTTGCGTCAGCAACGGAACGTTTGCGTGACAAGGATGCTCTTTGAGCAAGCATGGAGACAAAGTATACTTCATTACGGTTGCGACAGCTGATATTCTTTCAGCTCGCGTGATTCGGGATGAGGGCTTTCCGCCGACCAAGCACAACGCCACCGACCAAGGGAATCGTATTGCCCTATCAAGGTTTTCTTGCTGCCTAGATCGGAAGAGCACACGTCTGAACTCCAGTCACGAGTGGATATCT
>CALBZH010000165.1 GCA_937889795.1 uncultured Syntrophobacteraceae bacterium
TTCTGATATCCGACTGGATCCCGGCCTTCGCCGGGATGACGGTGTGGGCTTCGTGCTCCGTCAAAGAGTGTGTGCCGGGCAAGACAACACCCCCCACCCCCCCTCCAGGGGGGAATCAAAGGGGGGTGTGCCCTGCGGAACAAAGCTGACAGAGCACTTCGGACATATTCCTGTCTGGACCCGTAATCGTTCATGGGGCTCCTCGAAACCGGCTTCCCCCATCAGGGAAGGAAGGACACCTGCGATTTTCCCGTACCCGGAATCGGCTGCACGATCGCCGTCGTGTCGTAGACCGATTGGAGCGTTTGAGCGGTCAGCACATCCTCGATCGGGCCGTCGGCTTCAATCCTGCCGTCTTTGAGGAAGACCAGGCGGCGGCAGAACAGGGCCGCGAGGTTCACGTCGTGAAGAACCGCCACCACGGTGAGCCCCTCCCTTTCGTTGAGATCCCGCAGCACGCGAAAGATCTGCAGCTTGCGCTGGATGTCCATGGCCGAGGTGGCCTCGTCAAGCAGCAGAACGGGCGTTTCCTGTGCCAGCGCTTTGGCCATGAGCACGCGCTGCCGCTCACCGCCGCTGATGCCCGTAATGAGCCGCTCGGCCAGCCCTTCCGTATCCGTTTTGGCCATGACCCGGCCGACCACCGCTTCGTCTGCCGCCTGGTCCCACTGCCAGGCCTTCTGGTGCGGGTAGCGTCCCATGAGAACCACTTCCCGACAGGCAAACGGAAAGCGGATGTCCGAATCCTGAGCGACCACCGCCATCGCGCGCGCCCTCTCCCTTGGCTTCAACCGCCCGAGCGGCGTTCCGACGATCGTGATGCTTCCCCGCCGCACAGGAATGACCCCGCTCAGCGTGAGAAGCAGGGTCGTCTTTCCCGAGCCGTTGGGTCCCAGGATGCCGACGAATTCGCCCCTCCGGACCTGGAGAGAGACGCCTCGGAGAACCGTCTCTTCCGTGTACCCCACCCACAGATCGTCCACGTCGATCACAGGGGGATGTGCTTCTTGCGGTGCAGCATCAGGTAGCAAAAGAAAGGTCCTCCCAAGATCGCCGTCACAACCCCCACGGGCAGCTCCTCCCCGCTGGGCAGAAGACTCCGAGCCATGGTGTCCGCAAGCAGCACCAGCAATCCCCCGGCGGCAAGCGACGTCGGCAGGAGATGCCGGTGCAGGGTCCCGACTCCAAAACGGACCAGGTGCGGCACCACCAAACCCACAAAGCCGATGACGCCACTCACCGCCACGGAAGCCCCCGTCACCAGGGAAGCGGCCAGCATCAGTCGGAACCGGACGCGGGAAACGTCCACGCCGGACTGCTGCGCCTGGACTTCTCCCAGGCACAGGAGGTCGAGCTCCCGCGCGGAAAAGAGGATGAGTCCGCCCCCGATCAGCAGATAGGGAAGCACCAGCCCCACATGAGTCCAGCCCTTGCCTGAAAGACTCCCCATGATCCAGAAGACGATGGTGCTGACCGAATCCTCGTTCAGACTCTTGAGGAGGCTGATCCAGGCGGACAGGAACGTGGACACGATAATCCCCGCCAGGACCAGGGTGGTGCTGTGAATGCGCCCATTGATGCGCCCGAGCAGGTAGACCAGGTAAAGCGCGAAAACAGCCCCGGCAAAGGCGGCCAGCGGCAGCGCGCTCACCCCACAGACACTCCACGCGCCCCAACCCAGAAGAATGGCCAGGGACGCCCCAAAAGCCGCGCCCGTGGATACCCCCAGGGTGAAGGGGTCCGCAAGCGGGTTGAGGAGTACGCCTTGATAGACGGCACCGGACAGCGCCAGCCCGCCCCCGACCACCAGGGCCAGACAGATGCGCGCAAGGCGGACATGCAGCGTGATATAGCGTGCCGTGTCGTCGATCCCGACGCTCCACGATTCGTTCAGTAGGGAAAGCCACAGCCGAAGGATGTCTTGCGGAGCGATATGATAGGAGCCAATTCCGGACGCCACGAAGGCCGCCAGGACGATCAACACCAGAAACACCAACCCGAAAAGCGCGGTCCGTCTCACCTCGTGTGCCTCAGGATTCCATCCCGCGCTTCTTGATGATCATGAGCGACAGATAGTGGGGCTGATCCATAGCCGTCATGCGCTCGAAATCACGCTCCACGACCTGGCCCTCCAGACCGCATCGACTGATGAAACAGCAGGAGTCCTTCAAGCCCGCCTCATCGATCTGCGACAAGATCTGGGAGAACTGCTTATACGTCTTCATCAAAATGACATTGTCCGAAACGGCGATCACATCCTTTAGGCGCGCTCCCCCCTTGGCTGCGGAAAGCACCGTGATGGTCTCTTCGCCTTCGGCCAGGGGCTGGTTGGCGCAGGCGGCCGCCGCCTGGTAGGAGGTGATTCCGGGGATGGTCGTGACGGCAACCTCCGGAAGCCGCTTACGGACTTTGCGCATGAGGTAAATAAACGTGCTGAAGGTGAGTGGGTCACCAAGGGTCAGGAAAGCCACGTTCTTGCCTTCCTGCAGAATTTCCACCACCTTCTCGCAATTGGCCGACCAGGCGCTCTCCAGGCTCTGAGAGTTGAACGTCATGGGAAAGGCCAGCTGATCCACGGACACTCCCGGAGGGATATGGTCCTGCACGATGGCCTGCGCGAGGCTGTAATCGTTCTTGCTCGATGCCGCGGCAAAGATATGTGATACGTTGTTCAGCGCCTTGACGGCCTTTAGCGTCAGGAGGTCCGGGTCACCCGGACCGACGCCGATTCCATAGAGTGTGCCGAGCATACGATTATCCTTTTTTCTCGCCGTTTTTGGCCAGCTCCAGAAGGGCGTGAAGGATCGCCACCGCAACCGAGCTGCCGCCCTTGCGACCGAGCACGGTGATGCTCGCGAGATCTGTCTCGCGATACAACAATTCCTTGGATTCGGCAGCCTGCACGAACCCCACCGGAACCCCGATGACGCACGCCGGGACCACACCGTCCTCCTTCACCGCGCGCAAAGTTTCCAGGAGCGCGGTCGGGGCGTTCCCCACCGCAAGGATTGCGCCGTCGAAGCGAGGAGCACTGTGCCGAAACGCCGCCACTGACCGGGTCACCCCGAGCTGCTCCGCCCACACCTGGCTCTCGGGATCCGCGGCCGGGGTTTCCACGCGATTCCCGAACCAGCTCAACCGCCACGGGGAAAGACCGACCTGGACCATGCGGGTGTCCGTAAAAATCGTGCACCCTGCGCGCAAAGCGGAAACCGCCGATGCAACGGCCTCCGGATGAAAACGAATCCAGTTTGCGTAGTCGAAGTCACCCGTGGTGTGGATCACTCGCCTCGTGATTTGCCACTGGTCGGCAGGGAAAGCATGCCCTTCCATCTCGGCATCGATGATCCGAAAGCTTTCCCCTTCGACCCCCCGTCCGGCGGATACCAGTCCCGGACGATCGCTCGCGAAAAACTGCTCAGACTGCATAACGACTCCTGCTCCTCTCCCGCCCCCCCCAAAAAAAAAGCCCTTGTGCTCCACAACGATCGGAGAACAAGGACTGCACCCAGCTTGACTTGGTCCTTATGGCATCAAGGGAATTCCCACGTTCCCCGGGGTCCGCACTTCCACAGCCGGCCCGGGAGCGTGTAAGCCGACTTCACGCACCGTTCTGAAGAGTCGCAACCCCATCAGGGCGTCAGGCAGGTTTTCTGGCTCACGGATCAGCCTACTCGCCATCCCTTCCCGCCGCGCATCGCGCGACAGTGGCTTTCATGGCTTTCGTCCCCGTTGACAGCGGCGGGACCGCGACGGATTCGCACCGTCTTCCCTCTTGGATCCTCCCCGAAGGCGAGGATACCTGACCCTGCTTCGATTCAAAGCACTGTTGTGCTGAATGCTTCACGGGAGCGTGCCTGTTCCTGCTCTCACCACCCTCCGCGACGCATTGTGCCCTTCTATCGGATTTGTGCCGAATCGTCAATCACTTTGGCTGGACGGCACGTTGGCCTCGATGGTTGCTTCCGCATAGCGTGCAAGGACGAAAACCAGGAAAGACAGCCGGTTCACGTACGACAAGAGCTCCTTGCGCATGGGAAGCCCGGATTCACTCATGAGGATCATGCTGCGCTCGGTGCGTCGCATGACAGCCCGTGCGAGGTCAATCGCAGCGCTGACGGGGTTTCCCCCCGGATCCACGAAGCAGCGGGGAAGCGGCGCTTCCTTCTGCAAATCTTCGATCCAGGCTTCGAGTTGAAGGATTTGCTCCTCTTCGATCCGCTTTCCGCACAGCACCGGGTCGATGCACGAGATCTCCGCACCGAGCATCAGCAAATGGGACTGAAGCGTCGTGATGATCGCTCGGATCTGGCCGTGGGTGGTCAATGACTTGGCAAGTCCCAAGGCTGCGTTCGATTCGTCGAGGTTTCCTCCGACTTCGAGGCGGATATCGGTCTTGGAGACCCTTTCTCCGGACAACAGGGATGTCTTCCCGCCATCGCCCTTCTTGGTCGATCTGATGATACTCGCCTTCCCGCTTTCTTTCATCACCGCCGCTCCATCCTCCGCTCGTGGGATCTCCGTAAGGTATCGTGTCGCAAGATTTTTTATTATACGATCAACCCACGAAAGGTTCCACAACTATGGAGCCTGGGTTGTCTCGGGAGCTGACTGGGGGCGGAGGAAAGCGACGAAAGAGACACCAGGGACGGGAAGGGACATGGGGGGGCGGGCTCCCGCTCTCGAGGAAGATTCTGCTTGACAGAGACACCCCGCTTCCTTAATGGTTCGGGGCGAATGTCAAATCGGAGTCTGGGTGTTGGCCCTTTGGGCCGGTAAAAGGGAAGCCGGTGTGAATCCGGTACGGACCCGCCGCTGTGATCGGGGACGAGCTCCGCAGGACGCCACTGCTCCACTGCAAGTGGGGTGGGAAGGCGCGGAGTGTCGGATGATCCGAGAGTCAGAAGACCTAACATCCAGCACGCACTAGGGGAGATGGCAAATCCCCGGGCACTGTTTGCGCCTGGGGATTTTTTTATTCCCGGCGCTCTTCATCCAGACGCGGAAAGCCGCAGAGCGGTGAGCTTCCGCAACCATGCCGGGAGGAAAGCCATGCCCACTCAGGTCGAATTGGCAGTTCAAGGCACCATCACTCCAGTCATGAATGAAATCGCCCTCCGGGAGGAACTGGCTCCGGAAACCGTACGCCAGCGTATCGCGGAGGGGCAGATCGTCGCCCCCCTGAACGGCGGCCGACCCTGCCGCATCGTCGGAATCGGGATGGGCCTCCGCTCCAAAGTCAACGCCAGCATCGGCACATCCACGGACATCGTCGACATCGACGCCGAGGTGCGGAAAGCCCGCGCGGCCGAGCGCGCCGGGGCCGACACCCTCATG
>CALBZH010000166.1 GCA_937889795.1 uncultured Syntrophobacteraceae bacterium
ACCACCGAGATCTACACTCTTTCCCTACACGACGCTCTTCCGATCTGCTCACCCCCGCCAGCTCACGGGGCAGCTCGACCTCATACGAACCTCGTTCGACGCGCACCGGGCCAACTTCCGCTCCAGGCCGCACTCGCTCGGGAATCCACCGCGCGATGGTGCGGAGCAGCGCGTCCGGATCGATGGGCTTGGTGACGTGATCGTTCATGCCGGCCTGCAGGCTCTTCACGCGGTCGATCTCCATGGCATGGGCGGTCATGGCGATGATGGGAAGGTCCTTCAACCGTTCCTCCCCGCGGATGGCGAGTGTGGCTTCCAGGCCGTCCATAACCGGCATCTGGATGTCCATGATCACGGCATCGAAACGCTCCTCCCGAAGCCGCTCGACCGCCTCCCGCCCGTTTTCGGCCACCGCCACGATTCCCCCGGCTGCCTCCAGCAGCTCACGCGCCAACTGTTGATTGATATCGTTGTCTTCGACCAGCAGGATGCGCGCTCCTCGAAGGTCAACCTCCGATTCGGCGGTAAGCGGTCGGCCAAGGTCTTCCGCGGGCAATGGACTTGCGAAGCCCTTTCCGAAAGCCTCTAGAATCGTGTTGAGCAGCACCGACTGGCTGACGGGCTTCACGAGGAACCCCTCGACGCCCGTTTGCCGCGCCTGACTGAGGACCTCTTCTCGCCCATAAGCCGTCACCATGATGATCGTGGGAATGTGCCCCAACCGTGAATGCTGCTTGATGCGGCGCGAAGCCTCGATGCCGTCCATGCCCGGCATGTTCCAGTCCATGAGCACCAGCTCAAACGGCAGGTCTTCCGGGGCGGTCTCGAGCATGTCCAGGGCCTGTGCACCGCTTTCCGCCACGGCCACTTCGAAGCCGAAGCTCGCCAGCGTCGCCGTCAGGATCTCCAGAGACGTGACACTGTCGTCAACGACCAGGACGCGCTTACGCTTGAAATCGTCAAGGAGGCGCGGCGCGGCCTTCCGCTTCGAATCCCGGAGTCCAAAGACGGCGGTGAACGTGAAGCGGCTTCCCCTTCCCGGCTCGCTCTCGACGCCAATTTGCCCGCCCATCCTCTCCACCAGCTCCCTGCTGATGGCCAGCCCCAGCCCCGTGCCTCCGTATCGGCGCGTGGTCGAGGTATCCGCCTGTTTGAACGGTTTGAAGAGCTTCGCGATCTCATCGCGGCTCATCCCGATACCGGTGTCCCGAACCTCGAATTCAATGGTCACCTCCTCCGTGAATCCACCAACCCTTCTCGCGGAGATAACGATCTCGCCCTTCTCCGTGAATTTCACGGCATTGGATGCCAGGTTCAGGAGGACCTGACCGAGCCGCAGCGGATCGCCCACCATCTCGGCGGGGACATCGGGCGAAATGGCGAGGATCAGCTCTACTCCCTTTTCCTGGGCCTTCACGGTCACGAGGCCGGTCAGCGTGCTCAGCACATCCTCCAGCAGGAACGGCGTCGATTCCACCTCCAGCTGTCCGGCTTCAATCTTGGAGAAATCCAGGATGTCGTTGATGATCCGGAGAAGGGTACGGGAAGAGCTGTCGATCTTGTTCAAATAGTCTCGCTGCTGGGGAGACAGGTCGGTCTTGAGGGCGAGGTGAGCCATCCCCATGATGGCATTCATGGGGGTCCGGATTTCGTGGCTCATGTTGGCCAGGAACTCGCTCTTGGCTCGCGTGGCCTCCTCGGCTCGCTCCTTGGCCTGGACAATGGCTTCCTCCATGGCCTTGCGGTCCGTGATGTCCACCATGACGCCGAGCATGCCGCCAAGCTGTCCATCCGAAAGCAAAAAGGGGGACTTCCAGTAGAGCAAATCGTGGATCTCACCGTCCGCGAGGGTGACGCGCATCTCCCGACGCACGCCCTTCAATTCGCCCAGGATTTCCCGGTCTTCATCATAGAGCTCCTGCCGGAATCCCGGCGGAAGGTCTTCTCGTTCCAGGACAGTCCTCCCCTTGAGCTCCTCGCGGGTCACTCCGAACGCCGCCTCGTACGCGCGGTTGCACCCCACATAGCGTGAGTCCTTGTCCTTGATGAGAATCGGATTGGGCAGGGTGTCCACGAGGACCATCTGAAACATGAGCTGGTCGTTCAGCTCCTTCTCGGCCTGCATGCGCCTGCTGATCTCGCTGGCGAGCCGCCGGTTCCAGAAGAAGATCGTCAGCACCACCACCAGGCTGACCGCCAAGACCGCGGTAACCGATCGCCACAGGAAGCCCCAGTCCACGGTCCTCTCGAACGTCAGGCTGCTCCACCGATCGTGAATGTGCTGTC
>CALBZH010000167.1 GCA_937889795.1 uncultured Syntrophobacteraceae bacterium
GGCCCCAAACCCCATATGCTGCCCCTGAACGATCTGACCCGAGCCCGTTGCCCCAATCAGGATCGCGGATCCGGTGACGGACCTGATTCCGGCAAGCAATTCCTGCAGATTGTACCTGGGAGACGTGAACACAACAACAAGGGCCGGCCGCTCTCCAGCCAAACCCGCCACGGCCGCCCGCGCAGCCTCCTGTCCCGCCTCCGTTGCGTCAATCGCCGCACTCGTACCCGTTCCTGCTCGCACGTTCATACTCATATCTTCCCCATTTCGCTCATGCATCGTCCTTGCACGTAGCGTCAGAGCTCTGACAGAAGATCTCGGCATCGAGCCTTACGATGGATCCACCCGGCAGCATATTTTCGGGCGGTTTTGCCCCGTGCTTCAAAAGATGCTGCTTTCGCCTGCACTCGCCCTGTTTCGTTCCCCTGCAGTATTCGGCAATGATCCCATCGCATACCGCCACATGGGTCTTCGAAAATCTTTCAAAGAACGCGCACGTCGAAATCAGCTCACAGTCAGGCATCGGATGCTCCTGTTTCAACCGTTCCTTCCGATGGGGAGTCGATCGCTCCCCACGGCTGTTCTTGCCCTATCATTTCTCGTGCCACATCAGCCCGTTGAAGCCAGCACTGCATCGAAAGCCGCGTCCGTAAGCCTCACGATGCGTTGCGGGGCGCCTTTCAAAATGCCCTGTCTTACCAGCCAGGACTGACTCAAGGGACGTCGGAAATGCTTCACCAGCCGAAACAGCATCACACTTGTCGGCTTCGTCGCCATCTGCTCGATTTCGTGCATCGAATAGACGGTGCGACGTCCCATGCGGCAGGCGATGGCCTCGGCATCTTGGAAGGTCTCGAGTGATTCAACGACCCCCACGCTCGTGAGAGCCCGCTCGTCACCCGAACGAAAGAACAACGCCACGTCGCCGGCGGCGACTCTCCTCGTTTGGGCGTGACAGAGGCAGGCCAGCTTGATCGCGTTTCCAGTGGCGTTGGAGCTGGTGAACATCGAGAGCTGACGCCCGGAGGGCGGGTGATAGTCGGGGAAAAGGTTGCGATGGTGCTTTGGTCGAAGGGGAACGAGAAGCTTTTTCACCGCCGGATCGCATCGAAAATGAGGGAAGTACCTTTTCAGGTAATCCAACGGCTCGAGCATATCAGCGGGTGGTTCAACAGGGTGTGACTTGAGATACACCGCATCCCGGCCATCGGCGCCGGGATGGCTTCCAATGCGAGCAAAGCCGAAGTCCTCGAGCATCCTGAAGAGGCAGGGGTGACGCTCGACGTTGCCATGCATGAAAATGCTTTCCAGGCGGTTGTCGGTCGCATGGCGAAAAGCGGCTTTCAGGAGGAGCTCGCCGATCTTCCTGCTTCGAAGCGCTGGACTGACCTCAAAGGTATGGAGCTTCAGAGCAGGGCGATCCAGCCTCAGCCCCTCTTCCGTGATAACGGCGTTGTCCTGACGGGCATAGATGCAAAGGGCCCCCGGAATCCCGGTCTGCTCCCAGACGACCCATGCCCTTCGCTCATCGATGGATTGCTCCGAGAACAAGGGATCGAGCTCGGCAGTGCGCTCGCGCAGACTGTTCACGAGCTCACAGCCAAGCCCGGGCTTCAACGCCGTAAGGCTCACATCCTGAATCTGTGGCAGCAGCACGGGCGACGTGGCGTGCAGCCTCTGAAGCCAATCGACCGCCGTCTGGATGGTGAAGACGCGCCGTGACAAGCCACGCTCCCTGGCTTTGTGGAACATACTGGCATCTTCGGTGACCAGTGCATGGACGGCGTCGCGGTGCAGGGCGTAGAGAAGCTCATTGTCCACCGCATCATTCGGTCGCGTGTAGGCTGTGCTCCAAGGACACGAGGGGCGCTCGTCAAGCCTGGTGTATCGCTTGAGCCTTTCCAGGTTCTGCTTGCGTCGTTCCGTGTTTGTGTCTCTAGTCAGGTCGTCTTCAGAAGCGGGGTGGTAGAGCAACAGGTGGCTGTTCTCATGGGCCAGGCTGAGGAGCTCGGCAAGGCCTGCAGCAAGCGCGGGACCGGCACCTTCCGGCGCGACGAGGATCTGGGTGTCGAGGAGAAAACGCATCGTGATGGGCTGCCTCGAAAGGTCGGTCGCGCGTGAGCGCGGTCATCGCAAGGCGGACACCACACCACCTGCCACAGAGTGTCCGTCGATCCGGGAGTATACGGGGTCAACACGGGAACGTACAGGAATAGACCGCGTTTTCCCAGCTCACTGATGATGGTCAAGGATTTCTAGAATCATCCGTTTCGGTTCATTGACCACAAGCGTTTTCCCCGATATCCTGCGGCTCGTCACACGACTTGCCAGCCCTGATGACAGCTCTGGCAGGAGCGGGCTTCCCGATTCCCTTGTGAGAATCCTTTGCTAAAGATCGTTTCCTTATGAAAGCTTGAGACAATGATGCCCATCAAACCTTTTCCATTTATCGAAGCAGACTCGGCGGCTAAGGCAGGAGAGACAGACCACGACGCGGACCGTCAGGGACGTGCTGCGGACTCGTTGAGCACGTACCAAGAGCTCCGAGGCTACACCGAAAGCCTTTTTGAGGAGTACGAAAGGCTTTGCAGTGAATCCGCGCGTCTTCGCGATCATGTCACGTCGGTCGAGGCGGAACGGGATGATCTAAGCCGGCAGGTGAGTGATCTGACCGAAAGGCTGTCCTCGCTGGAATCTCAAGCCGAAATGGCCGCTCAGACGCTCCAGACGGTTCGAGATCATACCGCCAGCTGGATGGAAGAGAACTCCAGCAGGCTCGAAGGCTATGAGCTGATGAAGAAGCTCTTGCGCGGCCTGTTCGAGAACGCCGACACGGTTTTCACAAGTGTCATCACGACCGAGCAGCGGGAGAAAATGTGCAACCTCCTTGAGCGCCTGCCCTGAGCATGGCAGCCTCTACTTCCGCTGGACGAAGTCTGTAGGCAGCCAAGTTTGTCTCACCACTTCGAATTCTTACCGATGCCCTCGGTGGAGAAATCCTACGGGCCGGTGACCGCCCGGAGCCCGGTGCCATGGATGATGTCCTCCCCCTCCATGGAAAAAAGGTCGATGACGAGGTCCCCAGTAACCTGGACCTCGATAACCGTAAAAGGGGTAACCACCACCCCAGTACACCCCAACGGGAACCGGAGGAACGTAAACCGCGAGGGGCGGGAGAGGAGCGCACACCGGCCGGACGTAAACCACCCGCGCTTCCGTTCGGTACGCCTCCCGGCGAAAAGCCTGTTGCATTCCCACCGTATTGTGAATCACTCCCTTTTGTTGACTGCAAAGCGCCGCATAAACGCTTCTCCCATTGGCTCTTGCCGCCTGCAAGAGGCTCACGCGCTTGGGCGAGAGAGGCATGTAATCAGAGCCCGTCGTGCCTTCGATCCAGACCTTGTTCTTGAGAGGTTTATAGTAGGTATCGATCAAGACATCAGGCCGTTTCTCCCGGATCGCTTGCCCCGCCAGCTCGGTGAGCTCATCGGGGCCGTGGACCTTTACCACCGAAGCACTCCCCCCGGCTGCGTACGCCAGCTCGGGCTCCTCCTCGAATGGGTATCCGGGCTGGGCTGAAGAGGACGCGGCCATCCAAAGGATTCCCCATGCCACGACGATGAACAAGAACGCTCCCTTCTTCATCACGTTACCCTCCTTTTCCAAATCCCTCAGGAAATAACCGACTGTCGATAGTTCAAGAAAAACATGCGGACCATGCTAAATCAAGAGCATGCCCGCGACATCGGGCGGGGTTATGTGGACTGGAAGGCGATATCAAGAATGCGCTGCAGGCAGTGAGACATCGTGTAGGATGAGCACACCTTCTCAAAGCCTTGGCGGGCGATCTGCTCTCGAAGGGAGTCGTTGCGCAGGTAGAAGCGGCATTTGTCCTTGAGCTCGTCGGCGCTCACGAAAGTATCGATCTCGCGTCCGACCGAGAAGAGCTCCTCGATTTCTTCCACGTACTCCGTGAGGAGGAACGAGCCGCAGCCAAGAACGTCAAACACGCGCAGGTTGGGTCCAGACGGCGTGGCCCAGGAGTTGATGTTCACATTCACTTTGGTGGCGCCAAAGAGCAAGGCGGCCTTACGATCATAAAGCCTCGTGCCGCGGACACGGCTCAGCAGCTCGTGCCGCTCCTTCTTCAGCTCCTTCTTCCAAAGGGGCCCCCAGATGCCCAGGTCCAGGTCCGCGACGGCGCTCAAGTAATCCCGGCGCCTCTCCTTGAATTTCCCGAGAAACGAGAGATCCGAGCCATACCGGAGCCGCGCATATCGTCCCAACGCCATGGGGTTGTAGAGCGATGGGTCGGTGCCGTAATTGACGAAGTGGCAGCGCCCCTGGTCGGTTTTCGTGATCTCATCCGCCACCTTCCTCGAAAAGGAAAAGAAATGATCGAACCACCTGAGGGTCGGATAGAGCGCCTGGAAGCTGTCGGGGTTCTCCACCCACCATCCCACGATGGGAATGTTGTACGTCCGTTTGATGGTTTCAAGAGTGTCCGGAAAGTAGTTGTAGCCGATCAAGACCAGGAGCAGATCCGGCTTCACTCGCTTCATGCACTCCAGAAGGAGCGCATTCCGGTCTTCTCCAGGGGCCCGTCTCTTCCGCTGCCACCAGGATGGCTGTGGATCCACGTTCATTCGATGCACGGTGTGGCCGAGGCTCTCCAACGCCCGTTCACATTCAAATCCGAGCGGTGTCATGTTTCGGTGGAATTTATAGGAGAGAAGGATTCTCATCGCAGCCAGGCTCAGTATCCCCAAGCCTTCAGCCGATCGCCCATTTCCTCGGCGAACGCGACGAGGTGGGGGTGCTTCCTGAACGCGAAGGCTCGGTCTTTCCGGACTCTCTCAGCTAGTCGGACCACCGCCGACTCCCTCACCGCAAGGTTGGCGAAATCGGAAAGCTTCTTCAGGACGGGTCCCGGCTCCATGAGAAAATCCTCGTATCGGAATTCCAGCGCCCGCGACCCCAGCCGCACGACATGTTCGTGAGCTTCTCTCAGATATCTTTCCCACAATTCGAGTCCGGACTGGAGTGACCCGTCTTGAATCGCGTTGGCGAATCCCCAAAGCTTGGGCTCGAGCCAGCGATGATACAGCGTTCGGTATTTGATCCTCGATCGGGCGGGCAGCTCTTCCATGGCCCGTTTCATACCCTTGTCGGTGCGCACTTTCATGCTGTTGGCAACATCGACCCCATGCCGCATGATGTGAACCACCTTGGCATCCGGGAACAGGTCCAGCCAAATGGGCAGGGTATACGTGCTGCGTGGGTCCTTCCAACCCCAAGGCATATCCAGGGCGGCCGGAGTACCGTAGCGGAAATACCCTGCCCAGCCCAGAAAAGAAATCGCCCGGCTCGTTTTCATGTAGAAGCCGAGGTAGTCGGCGACCAGTTCTCGGAGGTCCGCATGGCCGAGGAGCGCGCGAATGGGCTCCGGGTCCCTCCATGAGCCACGACACTGATCAAGCAGCCACTCGTTTATTTTGACAAAAAAAGGATGCTCCCGGTTGTTTCCAGACTCCTTCCCTTTTCCGAGAAAAAGGCCCATCTCTTCCAGCATGCCGGTGATCATGCTGGTCCCTGACCGGTGCATCCCAATGATGACAAGGGGCGGAACCGCTTCTTTCGTCATGAGCTCTCCCGCGTCAAGCCGATCCGAGGAGGATCCAGGCTCCAGCTCCTGCATGGAATGGGATAATCCGACAGAGCAAGATCCTCTCCTCGGGCACTCTCATGAATAGGTTTGGTGGCTTTGCTCTTCAGGATCCAGGCATCCTCTCCCCCATGCATGGACGCCCGATTCTCGGCTCAAGATGTACTCGGCTCCCTTTATCACAACGGGTTGGACCGCTACCAGCGATTTTGCGGACCTGATCCTGACCGTTCCTGAGGGTCCGAGTGCGGACAAGGATGCCGCTGGAGCAGACTTCTGGTACACTCGTGCGTGCGATCGAGGCAATAAGAAGCACGGCATGGGGGAGAGATCAAGGAAGAGCGAATCGTGAAGAGCCGGATCAACCCGGAGACCGTCAAGTTATGGCGGCTTCCGGAATTAGGACATGTGGAGATGCTCCGCGCGGTCTATCGCACGCAGACGTTCTCGCGGCATTCCCATGAAGGGTTCGCCCTCGGAGTAATCGAGCGCGGTGCGCTCGGCTTTTACTACCGTGGGGAGAACGTGGTGGCACCCGCCGGAGCCGTCAATCTGGCAAACCCCGATGAGCCCCACACAGGCCATGCTGCGACCGATGAAGGCTGGGCGTACCGCATGTTCTATTTCGATGCGTCTGTTCTGCAGCAAGCGGCCTCCCGTCTGGCGGACCGAAACGCCGCCCTGCCCTTCTTCCAGTCTGGTGTTCTCCAGGACGACCACCTTGCCGCAATCATCCATCGGCTTCACCGAGACTTCGAGTCGGCCGGCCTGGCGCGTCTCGAAATGGAATCTCGGTTTCTTAACCTCCTGACCTTGCTCGTTTCCCGACACGCCGATGCGCCTCCTACCCCGGGTGTCTTCGGCCCCGAGCCCCGGCGAATCCACCGTGCGCGTGAATACATCCATGCCCGATACCAGGATGATCTGTCGCTTGAGGAGTTGTCATCTGTAGCCGGTTTGAGCCCGTTTCATTTCTTGAGGGTTTTCCGTAACGCGGTCGGCCTTCCCCCCCATGCCTACCTCATGCAAGTCCGCATTGGAGAAGCCAAAAGACTCCTTACCGAAGGACGGTCCATCGCTTCGGCTGCAGTCGAAACCGGGTTTGCCGACCAGAGCCATTTGACGCGCTGCTTCAAGCGCATCACGGGGGTCACGCCGGGCCATTACCGCAAGATTGTACAAGACCACTGATGTCTTTCCCCTTATGGTTCCGGCCTGTGACACACTGCGTCGAACATCGTGAGGGGAGGTTCTCTACATGCAGGAATACATTCATGGCTATGAGGAAGACGAGACGACCAGATTGACCGATCAGGCGACGACACTCGCGGAGCTGTTGCACCACGATACGTCGTTTCCGCCGAATGCTCGCGTTCTGGAAGCTGGCTGCGGCACTGGCGCCCAGACGGTTATTCTGGCTCGATCGAGCCCGGAAGCAGCCATCCTATCCATCGACATTTCGGAAACCTCTGTCCGAGAGGCGCGTGCAAACCTCGAAAGCCTCGGCATCACGAACGTTTCCTTTGCACGGGCGAGCCTGTTTGACTTGCCGCATCCTGACGCAAGCTTCGACCATGCTTTCGTTTGTTTTGTGCTTGAGCATGTCCCTGAGCCTTTGGCCGCGCTCCGGTGTCTCAAGCGGATTCTCAAACCTGGCGGGACGTTGACCATTATCGAGGGAGATCATGGATCAGCCTTCTTTTACCCGCGAAGCGCCTTTGCAGATCGAGCCATTCAATGCCAGATTGACTTGCAGGCTGTCAGTGGCGGGAACGCGCTGATCGGACGAGAGCTCTACCCCCTGCTGACGAAGGCTGGCTTCAGCTCCGTCCGCGTCTCGCCACGCATGGTGTACGTGGACGCAAGCAAACCCCATCTGGTCGAGGGATTCATCAAGAAGACCTTCACGGCAATGATCCAGGGAATCCGAGGGCGGGCACTGGAATCGGGCATGATCGAAGGCAGCGACTTCGACGCAGGCGTACGCGACCTGAACCGCACAGCCGAAACCGATGGCGTGTTTTGCTACACGTTTTTTAAAGGAGTCGCTCGGGCTTGAGTCCGAGGCCGGGAGCGCGGGCAGGACTGGACTGGACTGGAAGGCAGGGGGGCTTGCTTTTAAGAGCGCTGGTAACAAATGAGCGTCCGGTCGACCACAATGGTAGTGCCGCCTTCCACGGCGGCGAGGCGGTACGGGCCGACCATGCTCGGCGCTGCATACGCCACCGTGGAAGGCGGCGCTACCGAAACGAGCTCAGAGTGCGGATGGATAGACTTTTGTTGCCACGCGCCTTATCTGGCATCCGGAATCCAGGATCTTTCTGACCGGGGTGCGGAACTTTTTCCCCGCGCTACTAGGCTTCTTGGGTGAGCGGACTGCAGCGCCAGGAAAGGGCCGGTGCGGCTGCAGTC
>CALBZH010000168.1 GCA_937889795.1 uncultured Syntrophobacteraceae bacterium
CTCTCTCGGGACCTCCAGGGGCTCGGCTCGCGGTTAAAGAATCCTGAATGCTCCCCAAGGCCCTTAGTTGGTTTTTGCGGCAAACCGAGCCCCTTTCACCAAGGCTGGGCAGCGTGGTCGCGAGGGCGGATCACACGGCTCCCACTGCGCCTTTCAGGTAGTCGAATTCGGCACCTTCCTGTGCCGGGCCACACGATGACGGCGGGAGGGCGAGGAGCTCTCCAATGAGTCCACTCCTTGGTAGCCGATGTGGCGCTGGGGCTGCCGTTCCTTGTATACTGGCTCCCGCAATTCGGTCACTGTCGATTTATCTTCCAGGATGTAGCGATCGGGACAGTGAGTCTCGATCGCTACAAAGAGCCACCAGGCGGTGCGCTCCCTTGCCAGGCTCCCTTCTCGGATTGGGGAGGGCTTCCACGCGGGCTCGTTTCAAAAACAGTGTCAGTCCACGCTTCAACGCCGTGTTGAATCGGGCACGGCTGTCTGGGGCTCCATCATCCGGGTGACGTCATGGAAGGTCGAATGATTTCACACTATCAGATCGTGAAGCTCTTGGGGAAGGGGGCGATGGGCGTGGTGTATCTCGCCGAGGATACGCGCCTCAAGCGGTTGCTTGCCCTCAAGGTGCTCTCCGCCAATCTCCGCGAGGAGCAGGATTGCCTGCAGCGGTTCAAGATCGAAGCCGAAGCCGTCGCTCGGCTCAACCATCCCAACATCGCCACGTTGTACACCATTGACGAGATCGACGGTCAGTACGCCATCGCGATGGAATATGTCGAAGGGACTCCCCTCACGGATCTCATCCCGAAAACGGGGTTGAGCCTCGATGCCTTTTTCGAGCTGTTCGTCCCGCTGGCGGAAGCGCTGGCGCATGCCCACGACAAGGGGGTGACGCACCGGGACATCAAGCCCGGCAACATCATGATCACACCCGAGCGCGTGCCGAAGATCCTCGATTTCGGCATTGCCCGCATTCGCTCCTCGCGCGGCGACCAAGGGGACGAGCGGTCATGCGATGCAAGCCTGACGGCTATCGGCACCATCATGGGCTCCCCGGCGTACATGTCTCCCGAGCAGGCTTCGGGGCAACGAGTGGACAGCCGAAGCGACCTCTTCAGCCTTGGAATCGTGATGTACGAAGCTCTGACCGGAGAGCGGCCCTTCAAAGGGAAGACCCTGCACGAGGTCCTTTCAACGATTCTGAAAGACGAGCCGATGCCGGCCGACGCTCTAAGACCTGACATCCCCTACCTGCTGATCCATATCCTCAAGAAAGCTCTCCAGAAGGATGTGCGCAAACGCTACCAAACGGCCCAGGACATGGCCAACGACCTGAGGGCGGCAAGCTTGGACCCTGTGAGGGCCGAGCCTGCGGGGGAGCCTGTCTCGAAGACGCTCTCTCCCATGGACGTGGTGCTGAAGCCTTTTCGACTGGCACCTCAGGTGGGGATTGGGCTCGGAGCGGTCTGTCTGCTGATCGGAGTCGTTTTCGGGTGGCTTCTTTTCCGGGAGAAACCGAAGACCTTGGATTTGAAGCACCGCGTGTACCGGATTCCGCTGGAGGGAGCGTCCAGCCCGATCACGGGCGGCGGCCCGAGCATCTCTCCCGACGGTCACATGATCGCCTACGTTCAGGAAGACGGCCTGTGGCTTCTGGATCTCAACACGGGCGAATCGGCCAGGGTTCCTGGCATAAGCGGTGTCGAAGGGCAGCCTTTCTGGTCCCCCGACGGCCGGCACGTGGGTTATGTGAACAACATGGGGCGAGCTCTCAAGAAGGTCTCGGTCAAGGACCATCAAAGCACGACCGTGTGCGATGTCTCGGAATGGGGCTATCTGAGCTCCGCGTCGTGGGGGAGCAGCGGCTCGATCGTCTTCGACCTGTGGGGTGGCGATTGGACGCGGGGGGTGGGGCTCCTCCGGGTCTCACCGGATGGGGGCAAGCCGGAGCGGATCCTGCAATTCGATGCGGCTGACGGCAAGGGCTACCAGGCGCCTTATGAGCTGCCGGACGGAAGGGGCCTGGTCTTCGTTGCGGTCCATCAGGACGGCGTCTCGGAAATCGTGGTCAAAACGGGGGACGCGAGTCGCAGCCTTTTGAAGGTACAGGGGGAGCGTTTGTTCTACCCCAGCTACTGCCCATCGGGGCATCTCCTGTACCAGAGGGGGCTTGCCAACAGCTATGGCATCTGGGCGGTCCCCTTCTCGCTTGCGCGGCTGGAAGCGACCGGCGAGCCGTTCCTCGTGGCGCGAAACGGCGCCTGGCCCAGCGTCTCTCGCGATGGGACCCTGACCTACGTTTCAGAGCCGCCCTACAAGCAGCAGTTGGCGTGGCTGAGTCGAAAGGGGGAAATTCTATCAGCGATCGGTCCTCCTCTGCCAGGGACCCAAATTGGCGGACTGGCGCTGTCTCCGGATCAGGCCCGCGTCGCCGTCGACGCCTTTGAAAACGGGCCGGAAGACACCTGGGTGGTGGACCTGGATCGGGGCACAAGAACCCGCCTGACCTTCAATGCCTACCGGGATGCCGATGTAACTTGGGCACCCGACGGAGCCCGGATTGCCTTTGCCTCGGAAAAGGAGGGAATGAGCGATCTGTTCACCCAGTTCGTCGATCCCAACGCTCGGGCGGAGCTTCTCGTCCGCGGCGTCGGGGACAAGTTCAATCCCCATTGGTCGGCCGACGGCAGGTCGATTGCCTATGAGATGGTCTCCGCCAGGACGAAGCGGGATCTCTGGTATCTCCCCGTTCTGCCCAGACTGGAGCGGGCCGTCGAGCGGTTGGAGCAACCGTCGATCCTCTTTCTGCAGACACCCTTTGACGAAGCGGTCCCCCAGATTTCTCCGGACGGACGGTATCTGGCCTACATGTCGGATGTCTCCGGGAAGTGGGAAGTGTATGTGAGGCGTTTTCCGGACGGTTCGGGGGAATCGCTGGTGTCCCGTGGAGGGGGCGGATATCCCCGATGGAGCGGTCGCGGCGACGAGCTGTTTTACGTCAGCGGGGACACGCTGATGGCAGCCAAGGTCCCTGCCGGCCCCTCGTTCAAGGCGGCTGTCCCCGAGAGGCTGTTCGACTGGAAGCACTTGGGGCTTTATTTTACACGGCGCTACGACGTCAGTGCCGACGGTCAGCGCTTCATCGCGGTCCTGGAGGTCAGCGAGGGGAAGCGTTTCATGAATATCATGGAGAACTGGCACCGGGCCTATGAGACGCGGTGAGCGGCAGAGAGGCGCGGATGACACTCGGGAAAGACTGGCAGCGGGCCTTTGGGCCAGGAAGGCTGTCAGGAGAGGCGAAAGGACGCTAGCCCCTCCTGCAGGGACGGTCACTTGAGCTGGAGGGGGGACGGTTGTGGGAGCCCTGCGGCGTCCGTCATGACATGAAAGAGGTGCGTGTTATCGATGAGCCGGGTCTTGGGGTACCAGTATCCTTCGTACCGCGTGAAAGCATCGATTCCCGCTCCGCGTGCGTACACATCCACGAGCTCGTTCGTGTGGCCCGTTGTCCCATAGGTCACTTCGCCGTCGGGATAGGATCCTCCAACCTGTCTGGGCAGGTCTCCGGGCATCAGTCGCTTGCGGTCGTTCAACCGCATGTGACCGGTGGCATGGTCGGCCGTCACGATCAGGAGCGTGTTCTCCCAAGTGACATCGTCACCGGGTTCATCGATGTAGGCCACCACAGCCTCCACGGCCGAATGAAGGTCCAAGACGCATCCGATCATGCCCTTGAAGTCGTTATTGTGATTTGCCCAGTCAATGTCTCCCTGCTCCACCAAGAGGAAGAAACCGTCGGGGTCCCTGCTGAGCACTTTTAGGGCGGCAAGAGCGGCTTCCCTTAAGAGCGGGTCCTCCTTTGATGGCCGCGTTACCAAAGGGTTTCCCGGCTGATCGCCGGGCACAGAGGATGCGAAGCTGCCGTCAGTGCCTCCAAAGAGACCAAACAGCTTCTTGCCTTGGGAGGCGGCACTCTGGGCGCCCTGCTCGAGTCTTGTGCTTCCATCGACCCCCGAGACGCGCTCAACGAAGACATATTCCGGCAGACCCCCTGCGGCGATGGAGCTGTACAGCTCCCGGGGCATCGTCTTCGTGCTCCATTGCGGGTGGCCGCCTCCGATGACGACTTCCGGCCTGCTCTGGTACAGAATGTCGCGCGCGATCGTAACGAAATCCTTCCGGTCGGTGCTGTGGCTCACGAACGCCGCAGGTGTTGCGTCGTTAAAAGGAACGGTGGACACCACGCCCACCGCGGCTCCCTTCTTGTCCCTCAGCAATTCGGCAACCGTTGTCAGGCGGCCGTCACGAGAGTCTCCGGGACCCCAGGCAATGCGTCCTTTCTCGGTCTTATGCCCGGTTCCTATGGCCGTTGCGGCGGATGCAGAATCGGTGGCGAATCGGGGAGTCAGAAAGTAATTACGAGTGATCTCAGTATCCAGAGTGAATCGTGGGTGAATGCCGCCCACCTTGGGATCATAACCCAGCGAAGGTGCGATGGCGGAGGGGCTGTAGGGAGGCTGTCCGGTTCGCCTCGCGACTTCGTTGTATGCGGTCACGTCCCAGGTGGTCACGTGGTTTCTATAGGGGAAGTGATGAAAGCTCAGTTGCTCGTCTTCCCCATACCCATAGCGGCTGGCGGCGATTTCATTTTCCAGTTGCATGCCGTCGCCGACGAACAGGATGATGTGCTTGGCCGCAGGATTGACTTTGGGTTTGCCAGGCTCAACCTGCTGGGCTGAGCAAGCTGATCCGAAAAGAGACATGCAGCACAGGAGGAGCCAGAGAATCCATTTGGGCTTGAACCGATGGTGACGCATATTCTTTCCCGAATTCAGGTAAGGTTTGATAAGCGGAATCATTCCTTTGCTCCGTTTGAGGCTCAAGCGAGAGCCATGACTTTCTCTGCTCAAGCTCTATTTCTAAACCGATCGTTAAGCTTAAGATGAATTGAAAACATGTCAAGAAGCGCAATCCTTGAAAACAGTCGAGCATAGGTGGCAATGACTTGTATTCTCTGTTTAATTGTCGTATAGCTTCTTTAAATCCTGATTATCCATTCCTAAAAACACAATGGGGGGCGAATGCCATGAGCGAGAAAGGCCCTAGATTTATCCTCTCTCTGTTGCTGGTGTGGACGGTGGCCGTCGGCTCCGCATGGGGTGGACAGGTTGTGACGCAGGAGACAAAGGATTGGGCAAAGGACGCTCTGAAAGGCGAGAGCGGGCTCAAGACGGTTCCCAGCCAAAACACGGTGGCCGTTCTCTACTTCTTCAACCAGACAGGAAAACCGGACGTCGATCCCCTGCAAAAAGGCTTTGCTCTTATGCTCATGACCGACCTGAGCAAGGTCAAGGGAATTCAGGTCGTCGAGCGGGTCCGGCTTCAAGCGTTGCTTGACGAGATGAAGCTTGGGACGTCGGGCCTGGCCGAGCCCGGAACAGCCCCGCGCATGGGCAAGCTGTTGGGCGCCCATTGGCTTGTGGGGGGGAGCATCGGTGGTGTTCAGCCCGCGGTGCTGAAGATCGAGGGCGATGTGCTGGATGTGGCTCCTCAGAAGAGTCTGGGGCAGCCTGATTCCCAGGGGCCTTTGGAGGAAATCTTCCGCATGGAGAAGGAGGTTTTGTTTGAAACCATCGCGCTCCTGCAGATGAAGCCGACGCCCGAGGAGGAGAAGGCCCTCCGGGAGCCCGTCACAACGAGCATCGAAGCTCTCCTGCTGATGGCGCAGGGTTTGGATGAAAGCGACCGAGGGAATTACGAAAAAGCCTACGAGCTGTATCAGACTTGCCTGATGAAAGATTCCAATTTCACCCTGCCGAAACTGGCGATCAGTGAGCTGGAAGGGCTGGGGCTCGTGAAGGTGAAAGGGGTGGCTGGGGTGTCCAAGGGGAAACGGGCCAAGGAATTCAGAAATTCCTTGAGGGGGAGTACGTCGATCACGGATTCGGTGACAGCCGAAGAGCCTACCCGAAGGACACAGGAACCGGGGGTGGTCAATATCCCCAGGCGGCCCAAGTAGTGACGTGTCGGAGCCACGAAGGCGCACATCAGGAGGGGGGAGAAAGCCATGAGACGATCTGCCGCGGGCATTGTCTTGCTGGTCGCACTGGTCGGTATGCACGCGATGCCGACGATGGCTGCTGAAGTCGCGTTCCAGACCGGTTTTCATTACGATTGGTGGCGAAGTGACGATGGGAGCGTGGGAGAACAGATCCTGGTGCCCTATCTGACCGAGTGCAGCGTGCAGGATTTCTCGCTGAAGATCCTCGGAGGATATGCCTGGACCCGCTCACGTCTCGAATTCCCTGAAGGGACTGCTCTCTTCAGAGCGGTCGGCTCTCGAGATCATGTGACCAGTGTTGTGTCGGGCGTGCTGGACACCAAAGTCAATCTCTCCTATGACCCCAGCGAGCGGTTGCCCTTCGGGCTGTTGTTGGGCCTGGACTTCAACCTTCCCACGGGGCAGACGAAATTCCGAGACTCGAAAGATACATTTCTGGTGCTGGATCCCGACCTGGTTTCGGTGTCGAGTCTTGGGGAGGGCTTCAACATCAACCCCAACATTGTCCTGACAAAAGAATGGAACGATCAATGGACGACAGGCGTCGGGTTCGGGTACGCCTGGCGGGGTGACTACAAGCGCTATTTGTTTCCCCAGGTGTTGCTCGGGGGCGGCACCGTCATCCTGGGAGACCCTCGGTTGAACGACATCGATCCGGGGGACGTCCTGAGCGTCGCGCCCGAGGTGCGCTACTATCTGAACGAGGCGTGGACCGTCCGACTCTTCTTTAACTACAGCCACTTCGGATCTCAGGAAGTCGAAGGGCGAGACGTGTTTCAGCCGGGGGACCACTACCTGGCCGGGGTCGGCTTGAGCCATTCGGCGGGCAAATGGGCGTCTCACGCCACGCTGTCGGCGATTTTCAGGGGAGATCCGAGCGTGGGGAGCGAGAATGTCCTGGGAGTGGGGTCGAGTGCTCTCACGACCGTGAATCCATTTGCCGAGGGGAACGAGGTCGTGGCGGAGCTGGGAACCGGCTATTCATTTGACGACAAGACGACACTCCAATCTCAGCTGGCGTTCCGCTATCTTTACGATGCCAACCTCCCAGAATCGGTTTCGGAGACGCAGTTCTATGTGGACCAAAGGAAGCTAGTTTCCCTTCAGCTGGCACTCATCAGGAAGCTGATCCCGCACCTGGATGCCGAAGTGAGCTTGAAGGGGCTTTATATGCATGACGATGAGACGTTGGTCCTGCGACAGTCTGTTTTCAGGAGGGAAGGCAGAGACGAGTTGGAAAGAGATTTCGCGGGAATCTCCGTCGGTTTCAAGCTCACCGGAACTTTTTGAAAACAGCGGAAGTTCTTGCCGCCTGGCTTGGATGATTGGTTACGAGCCATCGTGGCGGGTGCGCCCCCGAGCGCTGGCTTCTGCTCTCGGAGAAGGAGCACCCGCATGAGGGGAGGTCTGGCGTGGTCAGCAGCTTTGCGAGCGTGCCTGGCCATCCCACACGACCCTGTCGTGGCTTGAATCGCCGGCGAGACTCCGTTTAGATTCCTTCCCGGATTTATGTCAGAATTCTGACAGTATACCCCTGCCTCTGCAGTGTCAAAAAATTGTTCTAATCCTTCCGAAAGCGCAATCCATCACGCCGGTACACCTTTTGCTTTTGCTTTGCCGCGAACCCGCGACAAGGGAGGAGCATTCATGGGTGATTTTGGATTTGTGTTCGATCGCACCATTCAGTTGATGCAGGACCGTTTGCAGCTGAACTCCGCCAACCAGAAAGTGGTGTCCGGTAATCTCGCGAACATCAACACGCCGGGCTACAAGGCCAAGTCCATGGCCTTTGAAGACGTGCTCCGCGAGTCGATGGAAGATCAGGGTGCGAAGCTCGTGCAATCCAATTTGAAGCACATCGATCCGGGCGACACCATTGGGGCCATGAAAGCCGCGGAAGTGGTGGAATCCGGTCCCGTTGATCTGGACACCGAGATGATGAAGCTCTCTCGCAACAGCATTGAGTACCAGTTCATGATCAGCATGCTCAACAAGAAGTTCACCATGATCAAGAACGCCA
>CALBZH010000169.1 GCA_937889795.1 uncultured Syntrophobacteraceae bacterium
GAAGTAGCAGGAATAAAACGAGCTGGTGTGCCGATTCAAAACGAGTGCAAGAGCAGCGTCGGGAATCACCGGGACATTGAAGAGCATGGCACGCCATCCTTTTTCCACAGGTTCGAATCGGGGCTACGGGCATAGTATAATCGCGAAGAAGCCCCGTGGCATCCGCGCGACCATGAGCGCGGTACCGCATGTTCGGTTGCCGGCGGCTTCCAACGGTCGTGAATCACATCCGATGTCGCGTTTGGGATTGTCTAATCGGTTCTGCCCGATACAATTGATGGAAGACACGGGGATGTCCTGTGAGGCCAAGGCTGTATTCGAATCGCATCGGGCCAGTGAGGCCACATTCTAAGGAGGGGTGCAGCCATGTCGATCCCAACAACCGCGGAAGTATTGGCTAAGCTCAGCGGCTACCCGCGCAACCTGACCTGGGCAAGTTTTCGGAAGGTGAACCACTCGCCCCAGCCACCCTTTCAGGCAATGACGTCAGCCAGGTATGCGACGTCGGGCTATGCCACCCGATTGGTCGGCACCGAATACCGGCCCGTCTTTTCGGGGAGGTTCGTGGTAACGGTCTCGATCAATTCCTTGGGGACCTGGGTGCTCAAACAGGCAGCTGCCCAAACGGACGACTTGCTCCGCCACGAGCAGGGTCACTTTGACATCACGGGGCTCATCGCGCGAGATTTGTGCCGCTGCCTCATGTCCATCTCAATCAGCCGGGACATTATCGCCATCGACAGGACGCTCCCCAGCAACCCCACGGAGAATCAACTGCTCCGCACCGCACACCAGTTCATTAGCGGTGAGATCACCCGGTGCAGCTCAGAGGCAAGCGCATTGATGACCCGGCTCCAGAGCCGGAGAGAGAATGGCGTGCTCGTGGACGGACTCTACGACCAGGAAACGCAGCACGGCGCCGTCGCATTGGCCCAACAGAAATGGAACGATATCTTTCGGTTTTCTCGAGACAACGACACGTCGCTTTCAGTGACCATGATGGTCTTCAGCACGTGACGTGTAGTTGGCCCAGGTTTGACCCACCCCGAGGCTCCTGAGACGAGCCGCCGCTGCGGGGATGTGCGACCGGACGAAAGAGTCGGTGAGGTGCTTATCATCCCTGAAGACCAGTCGGCCGTTACCATCACGCGCCGCGCAGATTCCCTGAGGACACACCAGGTCGTTGAGGTCGAGTAAACTCGCGTTGGGGAAACGTTGGACGGCCTGTTCCAAGTAACCGGTCACGTTCACAACCTGCGCGCTCACCAGCGCTTCTCGACAGGCGCTTCCATCGCCCGCGGACCCAGAAGCCGAATTCCTGTGTCGTTCCAGACAAAGAGGACCGTCAAAAGACAGATGGGGGGTCCCCGGGATGACGACAACCTGTTTGGCGGCTGCCGTCAGGCGCTCCAAGATGCGCGATGTTCCCTCGGTCCATTGTCTTTCACTGAACGGATAACCCGAGGCGCTTCCGAGGAATACGACTTCCGGCTTGAGCGACTTCAGGAAGTCCAGAGCCCCATTTCGCCATTCGGTGCACACCGTGTAGGTCTGCTTGATACGTTCGTAATAGTAGTCCTCATCAACCATCGGACAACCGGATTTGGTCAGGATCACGATGCGCCATTCGGGCTCCGGATACATCTCCGGGAGCAAAGAAAACCACTGCGTCCCGACACTGTCACCGAACAGAACGGCAGTCTTAGGTGATTTCTCATCCCCATACAGACACGGACTGACTGAGCTGTCGCGGTACCAGGTGTCACAATCCATGGCGTACAAAGCGGGCAAATCAGTACGCGCCTTCAAGACAACCGAGGCATTGGGGGCGGTCGCGTTGGCAATCACGCTCTCCTTCGGTTGAGCGGTGTCGGTTGCGAGGGTCGGGTTCAGGGTGCTTTGCGATCCTACAATCACAACAAGCATGGCAAGAGCGGACAGCAAGAGCGTGCGGCACGGGGTGGCGTGACTGAGCCGTCCCTTCCAAAAAGGCTGCTCCACCAGCCGATAGCTCAGGATCGCCAGGATTAGCGACAACGTGACCAAAACCAGGGTATACAAGGGATGCCGATGCATGCCCCAGGCGAAGCCAAGCATCAATACGGGCCAATGCCACAAGTACAGCGAATAGGATCGATCCCCAACCCAGACCAATACGGGATGTCCGAGCATCTTTCCGATCCCGCGCTCGGGATTCCCATGGCCCGCAGCAATCGCCATGGCAGCTCCCAGCGAAGGCAGTAACGCCCAAAAGCCTGGATAGACCACATTCGGATGCAACAGCACCGCGCTGCCAGCAATCAAGATCAGTCCGAGAGCACCACAGACGATGCCCCATGGTCTTGCCATGCCAGAGGCCGTGCCCTCTTCGTGGTGACGGTTTAGCCAGACAAATACCCCGGCACCCAGCGAAAATTGCCAGATGCGTGAAGGCATCAAGTAGAAGGACCATCGAGGTTCCGTCGCGGCCCAATACCAGCACAATGCCAGACTCCCTGCGAGCAGCAATCCGAAGACGATGAGAAGCTGTTTATGGAAAGCACCAGCAGGCAGGGACCGTGACAACGGCATGAGCGTGGCAAGCAACAGGATGGGCCAGAACAGGTAGAACTGCTCCTCGACTCCCAGGGACCACGTGTGCAAAAACAGATCCCGTGCCTGTAGCTCAGCGAAATAATCCAAATTCGAAACGGCAAAGAACACGTTGCTCGTCCACGTGGCCGCGAAGCCCGCCGATCCGCTTTGCGTTGCGACCTCGTATGGCGTCAGCATGAACGGAGAAACGGATATCACCAGGCAAAGCATCGTCAGCAGTGAAGGCAACAGCCGCTTCAAACGACGAGAGAAGAACCCCCCGAAACGGATTGTCTGGGAGGCTTCGTATTCCCGGACCAAGAGCCCCGTGATCAGGTAGCCCGAGAGCACGAAGAAGACATCAACTCCGACAAACCCCCCGGAAAAGAGCGGGACCCCAGCGTGCGCCAGCACGACAAGGAGGATGGCAAGGGCACGCAGGCCCTGAATGTCGGCCCGATAAGGCATCGATGACGGCGGTGTCATGCGCTGAGCATCTCCCATTGACTTGGTGGTTTGATCCTGACTCACTTCTTTCTGGAATTGGTGGCCCGGGCTCGAGGAGACCGAGCCCTTCGAGGCCAATTGCGACGAAAAGCCTAGGGTTCTTATCGGCCGATGGGGTCGCTCTTGTGAGCGCTCCCTTCTTGGCACCCCGCCAAATCAATGAAAAGCCGGATCCCCAGGGACGGTTCGTTGCCAGGTCCCCGACGCGACACAATTGGTTTTCCCTACGTTCGACGGGGTCTCCCATTGGAGTTACCAATTTGACAGGTGGAGCCGATTGGGGTACCTCTCCCTCCTGAGTTTGCAAGAATCCTTCCACAACGAGGAGATCCATCATGCATCTGCCGTTGGGCTTCACCTGAAGTAGCGCTGTGTGCGCTACCCGTGTGTGGTAGACCCAGGGTCAGACCGAAAGATGCATTGTATCTCCACTCATTCCTGAAGGTTTCCTTTCGGGTTTCTTTCTGTCCGGCTCACATGCCTTATTGATGGCGGATGACGTCGTCCGCCCCAGACTAAGTTGCACGATTCCGGACGGAATTCGGGGGATTGCTCGCCCTCACGTGGGGAGACCGACGATGGGTTCGATCATTGCTTTGGCAGCCCCTCCGCACCCACCCCGAACGCTGGTCTTCAAAGAGGATGAATGAGAGAGCCTCATGATGGATGCGGTGGTTTCCCTGGCATCTCAAAAGGCCAGGAGAGCAGCGAAGAGAGGGTTTCGGGAATGGAGGCGACTGTTCGGCTCCATTGCGGAGTTTGATGAGCACACGCGATGGGCGGACCTGCCGGATGGGGCTCTGCTTTTCTTCGTGGAAGAAAGCCGAGAGAGCCAGCACAGCTTTTACGACCTTCTCATGAGCTCCCACCGTTTGGGGAGTGGGTATGATTTCGAAATGCAGCCCTTCGATCGCCTGACGGGGCTTCTGAACGCCTATTTTTTCATCACGGACCAGGCCCGCTTCGAGTGCATGCGGCGGTTGGGGTGGCTCGACACGATCCCTCGGGCTGATCATTCCATCATCGACGTGGTCATGGACGCGGCCACGCTCGAATACGCATCGCTCATGGAAACCCCTGCGCCCACGCCCTTGCACCCGGCCTATGCCGAGGACCTTGAATCGCGGGGGATCGACCGGGCTGCATTGGTGAGGAAATACACCATCGAGACTATCCAGAGCTTTAGGAACAGGGTGGGATCCAATGCCTCCGCGGTCTTGTGCACGCCGGGCAACCGGACAAACCGCCGGCAAGCTCTGTCCGCCGTGGGAGGCTCCTCCGGAAGGGAGCCCGCGCGGCACGTCAATCCGCCGCGACGCGGCCAATGAAGCCATCAGAGCTCAGGCTCCATTCGAGGTGAGGATGAATTCGATCAAGCTGTGGATCAATGATCTGGAAGTGGAAGCGGAGGCCGATCAGACCATTCTGGAGGCGTGCGACCGCGCAGGGATTCGCATCCCGCGTCTTTGCGCGCATCCCTCGCTCAAGCCGAGCGGCTCCTGTCGCCTGTGTGCCGTGGAAGTCGACGACCACCGGGGATTCCCCGCCGCCTGCTCGACCCCGGTTGAAAACGGGATGCGGGTGAGGACGGATACGGCGAAGGTTCTGGATTTCCGGCGGGAGATGCTGCGCCTCATCCTTCAGGACCACCCCAGGGAATGCCTTGGGTGTGCACGTAACGGCACCTGCGAGCTGCAGCGCCTGGTGGAGCTGGTCGGGATTGATTTTCCCTACGGGCCGCCGGAGAGCGAACGAGTGGCGGCGCTTCCCGCAGGCTCCTATTTCGAAAGAGACCCCCGATTGTGCGTACACTGCGGTCGGTGCGTCCGCGTCTGCCACGAAGTACGGGGGGCCGGGGTGCTGGTGTTTCGGGAATCGGGCGGGAAGCAGGATGTCAGCACGGCTTTTGGGCGGTCTCTGCAGGATGCGGGGTGCCAGTTCTGCGGCGCCTGCGTGGACGTATGTCCGGTAGCGGCGCTCAGAGAGCCGCTTTCCGCCTATGCGGGAGAAGCGCAGGACGCGATTTCGGAAATCTGCGATGCGCTCACCAGGATCGTGATGGATCTCTACAAGAAGGAGCTCCCCCGCTCCTGGCAAAAATCCATCTGCCCGCTTTGCAGCGCCCACTGCCCGGTGTCGTTCGAGACGACCACAGCCGGAACCATCGTTCAGACTCGTCCCGCCCCGAGTGCCGCCGCCAATGGTGGTCAGGCGTGCGTTCAGGGGCGTTTTCTGCTTAAGGGGCACCTGCAGAGCGCAGACCGCCTCCGGAAGCCCTGGGTGCTGGAAGACGGCCGTTATCGCGAGACCGACTGGACGGGCGCGCTGGATGAGCTTGCGCGGCGACTGTCAGCTCTTGGGCCGTGGGAAACCGCAGTCTTGACGGACGCTCGTTTGACCAATGAAGAGCTGTTTGTGCTGCAGAAGTTCGCACGCACGGTCCTGCGGTCCAACCTGATGGGCAGCCTTACGCCGGCAGGACATTCGGCGATAGAGGAAACCCTCGCCAGGTGCTCGGAGCCCGCCGGTCTTCGCGGACGATTGGCCGACCTTCCCCAGGCAGGAGTCGCCTTGGCTATCGGCGTGAATCCGCCGGCGACCCATCCCAGCGGCGGAACGATCCTCCGCCAGGCTTCCCTGAACGGGACAAAAGTCATCGCGGCCAACTCGTGCTCGGTCGGCATCGGCCGATTTGCCGACGTGAGCCTCAGCTACACGCCTGGGACCGAAGCGGCCTTGATTTCCGGCCTCCTGCATTTGCTCCTGCGCGAAGGGCACGTTGATCCATCAATCGAGGCGAGCCAGCCCCAGTACCTCAAACAGCTCCGCCAGGACCTCGCCCCCTTCGATCCCGAAGCCGTATCCGCAGTGACCGGCATCCACTGGGAACAGCTGGTCGAAACGGCATGCCTCTTCAAAGACGACAAGCCGGTTTCGATCCTGTACGGGCCAGGCCTGCTGGCTTCCCAATGCTCCCAGGAAGCGGTCCAAGCCATGATCGCCCTCCTCTATCTCACGGGCAGCATCGGGAAGGCTGGCGGAGGCATGATTCCGCTTTATGGGGATTCCAACCTCCAGGGCGCATCAAGCCTCGACATGACCGCACCTCTCTTCGAGCTTTCACCCGGCAACGGAAAACCAGCCGCAAGAGGGTCCGTCGCGATGACCGATTTGTTGGCATCGGGCCAGATCAAGGCCCTTTACGTCGCCATGGAAAGCTCGGATCTGTCGTCGTTTCAGACCCTGCAACCGTATCTGGACAAACTTGAGCTTGTAGTGCTCCACGACGTGAGGATGTCCGGCAATGGGGGGGTCTTGCCTCACCTGGTGCTCCCCATGGCATCAGCCGTTGAAAAGGGCGGCACCTACACGGGATGGGACGGGCGGCCGCTCGATATTCCCCGCCTCGCCTCAACTTCAGGCGAAGGTCGATCCGCCCTCTGGGTGATCCAGGAGCTCGCAGCCAGGATGAAGGTCGGTGGGTTTTCCAAGCAAAGCGATGAGGCCTTCCTTGAGGACATCCGGCAGCAGATGTCGGAGAGGACTGTCCTGGTCAAGAAGCCCGAACGGGCGGCATCCGGGTGCTGCTGTTGTTGCTCGACGCCCGTGAAGCAGAAAACGGCCGATTGCGGCAACGGACCGCCCGAATGGAAACCGATGGAGCTGCCCACGGCTCAGGCAGCAGTCGATTCGAGCCATCCACTGCGAATCGTCGCCAAGGAAGCTCTCGAGCCCCACTTTCTTGGACCGCTGCTCGCCCCGGAGGCAACAACCGTCTTCTACCCCGATGCCGAAGTGGAAATGAATCCAGCCGATGTCTTCCGGATGGGTCTCGAGCCCGGAAAGGCTGTCCGCGTATCCTGCCCGGAAAAAACATGGGAAGGCCGCCTGGGCCTCAACCCGACCGTTCCGGAAGGGTTTGTGGCTATGCCGATGCGGCAGATTCCATGGCCTGAACAACCGGGTTCTCCACCCTTGATCCTTGGCGTCCGCGTCGAAAAGGCCAGCGAGCCGGTGACCGGTTGATAGCGCTGTCGTCGCGACCCCCATTTCATAAGGGCACCGAAACAATGAAGGCTACCTGGATGCTCCCACAATCGTCATTGCGGCATGTTTCAAGCCGGAATCCAGTAGGGCTCTTTTGAAAATACTGCTGGATCCCGGCTAAGAGCCTGCCGGGATGACGTCCATGGAGCGACGTATGTTGTTAGATGCATTCAACAATCCCTTAAGTGGACGCCAATGGGCCTTCGCTGGGATGACGAATGGTCTTCCGCAGGAAAGAGGTGATTTCCATGTTTCCCATTACGTCCCATGAACAATTGGCGCCGAAGGTTCACCGCATGACCGTGAAGGCTCCGGTCGTGGCTGAAAAAGCCAGGCCGGGGCAGTTCGTGATCGTGATCATCGACGAAAAAGGCGAGCGCGTTCCCTTCACCATCAG
>CALBZH010000170.1 GCA_937889795.1 uncultured Syntrophobacteraceae bacterium
GCGCTTCACGAGGGCGAGACCGATGCCCGTCCCCTTGGTCGTGCGGGTGAGCAGATTGTCCACCCGGTAGAAATCATCGAAGATCTTTTTCAACGCATGACGCGGGATGCCGGGTCCCGTGTCGGAAACCCGGATCAGCACGCGGTCGCCCTCCCCCGCAACGCGCACACGAATCTCCCGCTGTTCAGCATCCTTGCCGAATTTGACCCCGTTTTCGATCAGGTTCATGAGTACCTGGACCATGACTTCCCGGTCGTAGAGGAAGGCGCGGTCCAGGCCATTCTCGATGGTGAGCGTGAACCCCTCCTGCCGAAGCCACTCCCCCATGGCATCGCGCACCTCCGCCAGGACTTCCTCGATGTCTCCTTCACGAAGGTCGATCCGGCGCTGTTGTCTTTCCAGCTTCGAGAATTCCAGGACGTTGTTGATAAGCCGAGACAGACGGGCACTCTCAGACTCCAGGATGCGATAGTACTCCATCTCCCGCTCGGGGTCCGATGCGGCGATGCCCTGCTCCAGCATTTCGATGTATAGACGGATGTTAGTGAGCGGAGTCTTGAGCTCGTGCGTCACCGATGAGACGAATCCGCTTCGCCGCTCCGAAAGATCCATCACCACCCGGGCGCTCTGGTAAATCGCTAGAAGCCCGACCAGGATCACGGCACCCAGCACCGCCACCATGGCGTTCAGCGTCGTTCGCCCGGGTGACCGAGGGATTTCCCCGCACTCGAGGGTTGCCCGCATGAAATGAAACGGGCGTGGAAAATTCCGATCGAGCGCGAACCGCGGGCTGGCGATCTCGGGTTCCTCCCGGATCCGTGCTGTCTCGCGCTCCCCGTTCGTGGCGCTCAGGGTAAGGCTCGTGAACCGGGCCATGGGCTGGCCGCTGAAATGCTGCTCCTTGAGCCGGCTGAGGAGCTCTTCTACCCGAATCACCATCCCCTGTCGGTAGACGTCGCTCCCGATCACGATGCGGCGAAAGACCAGCACCTGGCCCTGGTCGATGGGGACGGACTGCAGGGCATCCACTTCGACTCGAAGGCCATTCTCGGAAGCCGCGCCCAATCCATTCGGATTTGGAAACGGGCGCCACTCAGACGCGGCGGATGCGGGCGAGGCCCCAAGAGCGTTGCCATCAACGGCCCCCCCGTCACCCGACGCCTCAACCCGGGAGTCACCAGGAGGAAGCGTCGTCCTCCATGATTGGATCGGCGGGGCTTCCCGAGCCACACCCGCCTGGCTGTCCAACGCGGCCTCCACCGTCGTCCCAGTCTCCGGTCCCGCCTTTGCCGCCGACTTGGACTTGCTCCGTGCGGGGCTACCGTCCTTTCGCTCCTGCTGCTGGGCAAAGTTCAAGGCCTGCTGGGGAGAGATCTGCTCGACCCGCTTCTCGGCCTGACCCAAGTGGGTTTTCTGCTTGGACGCCGTAGGAACGTTCAAATATTTCTCGGCAAAGCCCGTCTCCTCCGCTTTAGGACTCTGAGGTTCCTTCTCCTCTACGCTTCCTTTCTTCCCCACCTTTGCCGTCGCCTGACGATCCGCGAGATCCGGACGCTCCGACGGTATCGTCCGCCCGGCGTTCAGAATCCGGCTCACTTCACGAAGCCGGGTCAGCAGCACGGCCCGCTCCGGAGAAGCCGCGCCTGCCCCATTCCCCAGGGGCGTTGTGAAGGAACCATCCGGATTGCTCTGAAAATATCCCAGGATATACGGCTCCGCCGGAGCATGTGCCAGGGGTGAGCGAGCCCCATCCCCAGGGTGGCCACCCGCACCGGGCGAGAAAGGCTGGTACTCGTCCACGGGACGGCGCTCCTCCCGCTGCACCAATGCCGCCAGCTCCTGCTCCATCTGGTCGAACAGGGTGTTCGCGAAAAAGCGGAGCTCGGCCCTCTCCTCCTGCGCGAGGCTGCCATGGGTGCGATGGACCAGGTACCCCAGCGGCACGGCCAGAGCCACGATGAAGACCAGGATGAGCGCTCGGAGTCGCCTCATGGCACGGGCTCCAAGCGGTACCCTTCACCCCGCACCGTCGGAAGGAGACTGCTTGCGGGGTTTAGAGCGCTTATCTTCTTGCGAAGCTTAAGGATGTGGATGTCGACGGTGCGGGTCTCGACCTCGGGATCCGCATAGTCCCACACCTCTTTGAGGAGCTCTTTCTTGGACACGATGCGATCGCGGTGGCGGTGCAGGTATGCAACGATGTCCATCTCACGGCGGGTAAGCTCCGCGCTTCGACCTTCGAAGGATGCCAGGAGCTTCTGGCCGTCGAAAAGAATGCCTGCAACCGATACACGGTCATCGCCCGCAACCTTTCCGGAGCGCCGAAGCACGGCCTCCACCCGTACCATGAGCTCCCGGATCGAGAACGGCTTGCTCACATAATCATCCGCTCCCGCTTTGAAGCCCTCGACGATGTCCCCTTCACTGCCCTTGGCCGTGAGCATGATGACGGCCTGCCCGGGCTTTGCCCGTCGAATCGCCCGGCAGATGGTCAGCCCGTCCACGTTCGGGAGCATCACATCCAGGAGGATGAGATCGTGGTCACCTTCGAGGGATCGTTTCAATCCCGCCGCTCCGTCTTCGGTACCCTCGACCTCGTAGCCGTGGAACACGAAGACATCGAGAAGTCCGTGGAGAATGGCCGAGTCGTCCTCGACCACCAGAAGAGTGGCCCGAGGTTTCCGGTTGCATGTCGCCATTGCGCTGAAGCCTTCGTGCTTGAGCCCTTGTCATGATTTCGATCCGCCGCCTTGTCCCGATTATAGCAGCCATTCCAGAGCTCCAAGGCAAAATTTAGGCAAAATCTCTGCTGACTCCGTTTTGCATTTCTTTGAATTGTCATTTCATTTCCAGAGCTTAATACTCCACATCGTCAAACGGCAACGTGCTGATCCCAATCGAAGAGGTGACGGGTGCAATTCACGACCGTCGCTGATTGCTCTTAGCCAAGGTGTCAGGTGTCTGGTTTCGGGTGTCAGCGAGAGA
>CALBZH010000171.1 GCA_937889795.1 uncultured Syntrophobacteraceae bacterium
ATGCTCCCGGGTCTTCAGGCACGTCCTCCGACACAGACTGGCAGACCATTCAACGCCTGCTGAGCGAGGTCTGCTCCGACGAGGCCCCACCGGTCAAGCAAGATAGCCCATGCAATGATTCAGGTTTGTCGGGAGCCGGCCTCGCGGAAGCAAGCCTCACATCGGCAGCAAGCGCACCTGAGGCCCTTGAAGAGGCCACCGAGCTCCTCGATCCTGATCTTGTCCGAGATTTTCTTGAAGAATCGCACGAGCACCTCGCCTCGATCGAGCTCAATATCCTTGCGCTCGAAGAAGACCCCGCGGACATGGAGGCGATTAATGCAGTTTTTCGCCCCTTCCACAGCATCAAGGGCGTCGCCGGCTTCCTGAACCTCAAGGACATTCACCGACTGACCCACGAGGTCGAAAACCTCCTCGATGACGCCAGGTCGCAGAAGATCGTCGTGACTGACGTCATGATTGATATCATCCTCCAGTCCGTAGACATTCTTAAAGGGCTTCTGGATCATGTGCACACGGCGATCAACGAGTCATCGCCTTTGCGATGCTCTGGTGCACTGGTCGATGTCTTCCTCGAGCAAATCGGGAATTCCCGCAAAGGCGAGGGAATCATTGGCGGGACGCCCAACAAAAAGCTCGGCGAGATTCTGGTCGAACGGGGCATCGTCGAGCCAGAGGTCGTCGAAAAGGCTGCGATCGAAAGCAAGACCAAGGGGAAGAAGATTGGGGAAGCGCTCATCCAGGAAGGGGTGGTTTCGCCCAAAGACGTATCAGGCGCACTCCGCGAGCAACGACTTGCCAAAGAAAGCGCCGCTTCGGTCCGCATCGACACGTTGAAGCTCGACAACCTCGTCGACATGGTCGGCGAGCTCGTGATCGCGCAGTCCATGGTCCTGCAAAACGAGCATATCCAGAGCATCAAAGACCAGAAGTATCAGAAGGACAGTGTCCAGTTGCGCCGAATCACCAATGAGCTCCAGCGGATCGCTATGTCCATGCGCATGGTTCCCATCAAGAGTACATTTCAAAAGATGATTCGCCTCGTTCGGGACTTGTGCAAGAAATCGGGCAAAGAAGCCGTGCTCGAAATGAAGGGCGAAGACACGGAAATGGATCGTAACATGGTGGAGGAGATCTACGAGCCACTCGTGCACATGATCCGTAACTCGATTGACCATGGCATCGAGCCCCCGGAAGAACGACAGAGCCTTGGCAAGAATCCAACGGGGACCATCGTGATTGCCGCGGAGCAAAAGGGGGGAAACATTCTCATCGACATCAAGGACGATGGGCGAGGACTTGATGCAGAGAAGATCCGAGCGAAAGCCATCGAGAGAAAGATCATCTCCAGCGACGATCAGCTCGATCCAAAAGCAATCTACGACCTCATATTTCATCCTGGATTCTCCACCAAGGAAGTCATCACGGACGTTTCCGGAAGAGGCGTCGGAATGGACGTGGTCAAAAAAAGTGTTGAAAGCCTGCGCGGAAAGATCGAAGTCTTCAATCACCCGGGCAGAGGCTCCCACTTCCAGTTCAAGCTGCCACTTACCATGGCCATCATCGACGGCATGATTGTACGCGTCGGAACAGAGCGTTACGTCGTACCGACCATCTCCCTCAAGGAGTCCTTCCGCCCCGAAAGAGAAGCCTATTTGACGGTTCACGGCAAAGGCGAGACGATTCGGGTGCGAGACACGCTCATGCCCCTGGTGCGACTGCACGAGCTTTTCAACGTTGAGCCCCGGTTTCGTGATCCCTGGGACGGCCTGCTGCTCGTAGTCAATGAAGATGGGGCCTCTTACTGCCTCTTAGCAGATGAGATCCTCGGAAGGCAGGAAGTCGTCATCAAGAGCTTGGGATCCAGCCTGCAAAACGTCAATGGGGTGTCCGGCGGTGTCATCCTCGGCGACGGCCGGGTTGCCCTCATCATCGACGTGAAGGGCGTCGTTTCTCACTATGAAAGCAGCTCCAACGTACGTTGACACATGGGCTGGAAGCCGCATGAGATTAGAGGTACTCGTCAATGAATTATCTTGAAACAGCCGACATCGCTTCGAACCTCGGTGTTGCCAGTTCGGAAGGTCAACTCCCCGAGGTTCTGGGACAACCGGACCGATGTGCTCCTGACACCATGCAGGGACATGCTATGCACGAGGAGTCGCGAACCGCGCAAGCACTGTCTCATCTGGAAGCAGTCATGGCAGGGCTGGGCGGAGAAATGGTCGTTCATGCGGAAGAGGACGGCCTAATCAAATTCTCAGTACACTTCCAGTCTACCCCAGCCGTCATTCAGCGCATGGAAGCTTTGTTGTACCCCAGCCTCCCGGCTACGGGCGGAGAAATTGAGCCAAGTGGGAATCGTGAAGAGCATGACTCGGGCGCAGACAACATCCTCAACATAACCAAACAGTTCATGCACGCTTTCTGCCAGGGAGATCTTGAAGGGTGTCGAGAAGTCCTGCGCCAGATTACTGACCAGCAACCGAACCATGAACTGTTCGTGGAGATCGGCCAGCTGGCTCGCGAATTCCACACATCGCTTTCGCAATTGACTGATACCTTGGATCCTGCGCTTCGCGTCATTGTCGAAGAGAGACTTCCCGATTCCGGCTCCCGATTGGAGCACATCCTGGAAATCACGGAAAACGCAGCCAATACCACCCTGGACAGGGTGGAGGCGATGCAGGGAAGAAACGAGGCGGATGTCGAGCACGTCAAACGCCTGAAGGATATCCTCGAAAACCTCACAGCCCTTGGCCCTATGGCGCACTCGTCCCTGAGGGACGCAAGTGCCATCACGGTAGAACTGGAGTCTTCCATGACCCAGACGCGGGACGACTTGGTGAGCATCCTCATGGCGCAAGACTTCCAGGATCTGACCGGACAAATCATCCAGCGAGTCCTGTCCCTCCTGAAAGACTTGGAAGCCAAGCTCGTCAATGTCGTCAAAGTCTTCGGGTCACGAGGAGAGCGTGTCGAGTGTGAGGCGGAAACCCTCTATGGGCCGGCGCACAAAGGAAAGGCCGAAGCGCTTCATTCTCAAGACGATGTGGACAGTCTGTTGGCTGATTTTGGGTTCTGAGCTGCATAGTCTTCTATGAGCTGGACCACTTGGCGCTCGGCGACGATGGACAATTGAGACGCACAAAGCCTTCTTCATGATTTGAGCATGCTGAGATTGAATGCTTGGAGACCAGACTCCGGTCTTCTGGCTCCTTTTTCCCTTAAGTCGTCCAAAGGGCAGGCCGATAGAAATGGCGAAGGAGTTGGAGCGATGGTCATCACCGACTACCGTGTTCAAAGCGTGCTTCGTACTTACTGCAAGCAGCTTCAGCGTTCGAAGTTAACGAGCCGCAGATCGGAAACCGAAGACGGGAGCATACCGCAGGAGAAGGTGATCATCTCCGATGAGGCACGACGCCGCCTGATCATGGACAAAGTTGCAACGCAAGCTTTCGAGCAAGCCTGTCAGTCGTAAGAAGGAAGAATTGCTTGCTTTTAGCGTCGGCCAGGGTATATCTTAAGTAAGCTCCGCTACAGTAGCGGCATTGAATGTGTACCCGCTTAAAGGGTGAGGGTCTGGTATGGAGATCAGAAAAACCACTGCATACGGTACTCAAGGCATACAACAGCCTCAGGAGCAGAATTCACGCGTCGCTCAGATTGACCGGAATTCGGCAAACGACCCACGGGTGGAGGCTGACAGCGTGAAGCTCTCAAACAGGTATCAGGAGATGAGTCAGGTAAAGAAAGTTGTGATGGAGGGTGGGGAGCTCCGCATGGATCGAGTCGATCAAATCCGCAACATGATTGAGAATAAGCAATACGAAGTGGACCCAGAGAAGATAGCGCAAAAGATGCTTGAAGAATTGTGGTAAAATGATTTGAAGTTGATAAAGCCCGACGAGGGGACATGGTTAAGATGCCGGTCTCCCGCGTCGGGCTTTTTTGGTTTTGGAGCACCGAGCACATCATGGATGTGCAAAGAGCTATGACAAGTACTTGACCAGGTTCAATCCATCCGCATAGGTCGAGACGCGCAGGGCAGCCTCGAGCGCTGTCCTCTTTTGCTGCAACTGGGTAAGCACTTCCACCATGTCCGCCTCTTCAGTATCGGCCAAAACCGTTGTCCGATCCGTCTTGAGATTTGTCAGGGTAGCCAGCTTCTCTTCCAGTTGATTGAGCCGGGCACCGACCTTTGTCTGTCTTGCCGATATGTGCTGGAATGCCGCGTCAAGCGTACCCAGCTGGGCTTGAACCTGATCTGTGTCACCAGCCTGCATCGCGGCTTTGAGATCGGTCAGCGTCTTGAATACGCTCGTAGTCGGATCAGCGGCATCGGTGAAAAAGACGGTGCTCCCTCCCAGATTGATCGCCTGCCGCTGGCCGGACCCGCTGCGTATTTCGACATCTGTCGAGTCATCTCCCGCATACCCGGTAGGATCTCCCACCTGGAACGGCTGCACTGAGGTATTGCGACCGCTGAAAATGTATTGGTCACCAAATTGTGAATTGGCCAAATTGTAAGCCTCTTCCGTAATTTGCTCGATCTCGTTGATGAGCCCTTCCCGGGCATCGGAAGTGCTGGCACTGGAAAAGCGCATTCCGGCTTCCTTGGCGCGGATCAGCAGATCAGAGAGTGAGCTTAGCGCATTGTCCGTGGCTTGATTCCACTGAACCCCATGATTGATGTTTCGCTCGAGGGCATCGAATTCACGCAGGCTTTGTTTGATGTCCATTGCTTGAGACCAGGCCAATGGATCATCCGCCGGCTGAGTCATGCGCTTGCCTGTGGACGCCATGGTCGTGGCCTTCGCAAGGCTCTCCTGCCGAAGTGCGATGTTGCGATTGATGTTCTCGTAATTCATGGCAAATGTGAGGCGCATGGATTCCTCCGCTCTCTAGACCATGTTGATCACGGCGTTGAGCATTTCGTTTGTATGCGTGATGATCTTCGCGGCTGCCTGATAGATCTGCTGCTGCTTCAGGAGATCTATCATTTCTTCATCGATCGAAACACCCGATGCTGACTGCTGTTCCGCCTCGAGCTGCAAGCGCAGTGTGCTTTGAAATCCATACTGTGTTGTTGCCTGCTGTTGATCCAGACCGATGCGGCTCTGAATCCCGCTCAGATACTGCCCGAGGGTCACGCCTCCTAAATCCGTTTGGGCCTGGCGCTGGAGATCGGCAATGTTGGCCGCTTCGGCCCCATTGGGCACAAAACCCGTCGCGACCTTGAGGTCGCCTGCGGTGAATCCCGAACCGAGAAGGCTGGCATCGAA
>CALBZH010000172.1 GCA_937889795.1 uncultured Syntrophobacteraceae bacterium
TCCTCTTTCTGCCACATACGGAGCTGTCCCGAAGGCAGCATTAGTTGCATCTTTTCCCACTCTACACGAAACTCTTCGATGACATCCCGTAGATCCTCCTCGATTCTGACGAGAGAGCCTGCTTCGCCTGCCAGTTGCATCTTCTCCCACACTACACGGACCAATTCTCCCAGAATACGGTGCTCTCCCTGGAAAGTGGCGAAGAACTCCTCCAGGAATTCGGGCTCTCCGGGCATGGGCTCCGCACAGACCACGTTGGCTCGGGTGATTTGGGGTCGCTCCGCTGCCTTTAATTCTTGCTTCTCATAAGATTTTTGCGCTCGAAGCCAAAAGGATAGGCCCGCAATCTGCGCTGCACGTGAGTCGATATCGATCCCGTGGAGATTGTGCGCGATGATGAGACGGGGAACTTCCTTTTTCAAGATCTCTCGATCAGGAAAGTCCTCACGGATCGACTTGCCTGTGATCTCGCTTTTGACAGGGTGGTCATCGGCCCATGCTTCAACGTAGATCGTCTCCAGCAAATCAAATGCATAGAGAAGAAAGTGACCGCTTCCGCAGGCCGGGTCGAGAACCTTGATGTCCCTGGGGTCTTTCTTTTCCCTCAAAGGGACAAAGACCGTCTGATTAAGCAATTCTTCCTGAGAGAGGTCTTCCTTTCTCGATTGGATGGCTCTCCGGCGGATTTCGTTGGCGACGCTCAGAGTGGAAGGTTCTTCAAGGAGAGAACTGTAGGGTGAGCTGTGCCGGTCGGCTCGCACAATGCCGAACAGGGTGTCCAAAAGCTCCTGCGTGGAGAAATCGGTGAGTGGTCTTCCCTTTTCGATCTGCTCCTTTGCCCAAAAGGGCCACCATTTCTCATCCACTTTGTCTTCGAAGGGATGCCGGGCGTAGCCGTCAACACAATGGGCCAGGTGGATCAGATGCTGCGTGGAATCCTCACTGGAATCGAATGCTGGAAATGAAGCCTCGGTCCCCTCTACCAGCCACTGTATTGGATAATGGATTGTCTCATGGAGTCTCGCCGCATCCGGGAATGGAGCCGCGAGAAAAACCTCATCTGGCCGCTTTACCAAATAGCGGCATTGCTCCTTGAGTGCCGTCATGCCCTGGCGCATTTCATACCAGATGCGCCCGAGTGTGTTGTCGGTGAGGAACTCCACCACATAGCGAGGGGTGAAGAACTGGTTGCGGACGGCCAATTCCCGGCTGTTGCGGGGAGCATCCGACGCCTTGCGCATGGCCTCCCGCTCTTCCTTGGAGTTGAAGTACTGGTAAACCCAGCCGATCGTTTCGTCGTCCTTCCAGATTTCTTTCAGCTCTCCATCGTTCACAACGTCGAGCACTGCCAGCAGGGCGGGCTCCCGGGGAAAGAGCAGACCAAACGGTGAGAATCGGTCAAAAAGAATGCCGAGGTCCACCGAGATTTCATCGAACACGCACTCAAGGAAGACGCGGTAGCGCTCGTAGATGGAGCCGAGACTCGCCCCCACAGTCGTCGAATAGACCTGGAAACCTCGCGACTGGAAACCGCCTCGAATGCATTCCTGGACGATCCCCCGCTCCTCGCACATGCGAAGCGCGGCGAGCCGGTTCAGTACTGTGAAGGCCTGCTCCCGAACCACCCGGTCAATGGCTTCCCTGGCAGTTTTCTTGTCGGAAGATTTCCCCCCGGCCAGATGATCGATCCGCTCTCGCAGGAGCGATGCGACCGTGTGCTGCTCATCGTCCAAATGGGACATCGAGGAAAGGTCGGTAATCTCCCCCGTGGGCTGGATGCCGTAGATGGACTGAAACTGGGATGTGAATTCGTCCGTGAGCGTGCGCCGGCACGCTGTGACCATCTTTTGGAGCTTGCCACGAGTGGTTGAATCAAACGGCATGGTATCACGCTCTCCCCATCAGGACCTTTTGCTGCAACAAGTCGGATCGTGGGCATAATGGATCCGTGCCCATCCTTCACGGATTGGTTATGCAGGCGTTCCTTCCTGAAGCTTCCAGGTGACCCTGATCTTCGTAGGGATCCAGTTTGGTTTTCAGGGCTTCCAACTCAGCGATGATTTGGTCGATCTCATCGGGTGCCGAAATCAGCGCCGGCAGTTCACTGAAGTTGACGAGGATCTCTTGAGGCTCACCTGTTCCTTCCCCTCCTGTTTGCTCACCCTCATGCTCTTGGGCCAGATGGTGAATCTCCTTCTCGAGATTCTTGAGCTTCTGGGTCAGGCTGTACCGATCGTTGATGATCTTTTGGATTCCCTTGAGATCGGAAGATGCCTCGATGGTGAGCTCGTCCAGACGGCCCCCTATCCTACTGCGATCCTCCTCCCCAAGCTGGCTCCAATCCTTCATTTTCTGGAGCTGTAGTCTTTCACTTTCCAGCCATCCCGTTTCCTCTTGAATCAACATTTCGCCCGCAGCCTTGATTTGTTCCTCGACGGCGGCAAGCCGCGTCTGGAAGTCGGGAATCCTCTGGTGGAAATCCAGGCCCGTCTTGAGCTGATGCAGCTCCTGCCGCAACGATTCGGTGTCCTGAATCAGGCTCCCGGGGATGCCACTGTTGGGAAGACGGGGAATATCGGACAGGAGGCGATTGACCCTTTTCATGATGACATCGATGCCATTGTCAAAGGCCTTCTTGACCTTCCGCATCCAAAGAAGATTTTCATAAAGGGGGCAATGCTCGCAGCCCAGTCGGTTGGTGGCGTCGGAGGCGTCCCCTTTGAGGATTTCCGCGATGCTCTCCTGGATGCTTTGGGCGGTGTCGATCCCTGGGAGATCCAGGTTTCCGAGCTTTTCCGCCATCGGGGCAAAGTCCTGCTGGAAATCCGGGAAGTGTTTCATAACGGTCTTGCTGATCATCTCCTCCAGAGGCAGCACGGTATCTCCCGTGAGCTCCAGCAAGCGCTCGGACGCACGCAGGAGGGCTTCCGGTAAGGGCTTTCCATCCGAGCGGAGTGCGACGCCGATTTTATTGAAGTTGTTCGTGTTCTTGAGGCTCTCAACGGCCACGTCCCCACGTACGGTGATGTCCTGGCCGCTCACTCGGAGCTTCACTTCGCCGGCCACCAGGAGAGCCGCGATGAGATAGCGCGTCGTGTCTTTGGACCATCCGTAGGGCGAGGCGTAGAAATCATCCAGAATCTTGCGGCCGTCGGTCTGACCGAATTTTTCCAGGTAGTCTTTGATGGAAACCAGGGCCTTGTGGGAAACATCGATACCCACGGTCTTCCCCATCTTCTTGACCAGAGTCAGGGGGTCGTCCTTGGACGCGATCTTGTCCAGCTTCTCTGTCTTGAGAAACCGTTCCGCCGTCGCAGAATCCACCTGGACGGGAGCCTCCACGTACTTTTCGAACACTTCTTTCGCGACGGACTCGAGGAATTTCTCAGCCGCTTCCTTGAGATCCAAATTCAGTTCAGCGACCGCCTTCGGTTTCCCTCGAAAAACGAAGGAACCTCGGGAGAGGGCTTTCTTCAGACGGGTTTCCACTTCGGTTCCGAGCCTGCCCGCAAGCTGCAGTTGCCCGTTCAGATAATCGGAGATTTCCTTTTCGACCGTCTTGTTGCGGTTCTGGTTGTAGATGGAGGTGCTCCTGAAGATCTCGACGGCCAGCTTCTCCACTTCCGGGTCCTCAAACCCAACGAGATAGACATTGTTTCGGTTTGCCCGTTGCTGGGACTCCAGAATCGCCGCCTGCTTGTCGGCTTCGTGGCCGGCTTCGGGGGCAAACTGGAGCAGCATCTGGATCTCTTCCTTTTCCCCGAGGAGGGAGATATTCAGTCCCGAGGTCACGACCCGGACCCCGCAGTTGACGGTTCGTGTTCCGTGCAACCGCGCATTCGGAAGAGGCGAGAAGATCTCCCGGAGCTTCCCGTTCAGGACGTTCCGGATGTCGATCGTCTTGTGGATAATGCTCTGGCGTTCCTTTTCCAGAACCGTCACGGCTTCGCTCATGAACCGTAGGCTGCCGTCGATTTCACTGAGCGGGATAGCGGGATCCGTGAGGAGTGCATCAACGGCGTCTTTAACGTGTGGAAGAAGCGAAGGGCTCTCAACGGACGGATGCATCAGAGCCGCCAGATTTTCTCGGGTAACAGGAAAATCTTCAAGGACCTGAAGCACGGCGATGGACTTGGCTGTGTCTGCCTGGATGGAGTCCATGCCAAAGGCGGACTGGACCTTCTCCACGCCCTCGACGATGTGTCGGAAAGAGCGCTGGATGTCTTTCCGCATGGTGTCGTAGAGCACCACGGTGGTGGCCAAGGCGTTCACATCATGGTCTGCGAGGAGCTTTTGCCCGGGCCTTACACCACTTTGATCCACCAAGACGTCCTGAATGATCTTGATCG
>CALBZH010000173.1 GCA_937889795.1 uncultured Syntrophobacteraceae bacterium
TTTCTCTTGGGCATGGCAAAGAAGTTCAGGACTTCGATCGATACGTGATGCGACCGCGGGTCAAGTCATAGGGCGAAAGCTCCACCGTCACTTTGTCTCCAGGAAGAATCCTGATGAAATGCATGCGCATCTTCCCGGAGATGTGAGCGAGAATTCGGTGTCCGTTAGCCAGTTCAACGCGGAACATGGCATTTGGAAGGGTTTCGACCACGGTCCCTTCGACTTCAATGGCATCTTCTTTGGCCATCCTGAGCTGATCTCCCGTATTAAGCGTCGTTCCGGACGGGACTAAAGCAAGCAAAGATAATCGATTCCTGCTCCGGAGTAAAGCAAATTTCACAGCCTAGTGAGAATCACCGGGCCATTGTGAGTGATCGCCACTGTGTGCTCGAAATGCGCGGACAGCATCCGATCGATGGTTACCGCAGTCCACCGGTCTTCAAGAATCTCAACTTCCGCGCGTCCCTGGTTAATCATGGGCTCAATGGCGAACACCATGCCCGGTTTCAGCTTGACTCCTTTGCCGGGCGGCCCATAGTTCGGTATCTGGGGACTCTCATGGAGGCGCTGGCCAATCCCATGACCGACGAATTCCCGCACCACCGAAAACCCACGCGATTCCACGTATTGCTGAATCGCGTGGGAAATGTCGGACAAGCGATTTCCACCGACCGCCTGCTTGATTCCCTCATAGAGGGAAGCCTCCGCAGCTCGGCAAAGTCTTGCGGCGTGCTCGCTGATTTTGCCAACGGGGAGCGTCATCGCGGCATCGCCATAGTATCCGTCCACGGCCACCCCAAAATCGAGACTGATGATGTCACCCTCTTTGAGAACACGGTTCTTGGATGGCATACCGTGGACCACCTCCTCGTTCACGGAGGTGCAAAGGGCAAACGGATAGCCGTGATACCCCTTAAAGGCCGGAGTGGCGGCGTGCTTTGCCGCGAGCTGTTCACTGAGGGCATCAAGGTCCCAGGTGGTAATGCCTACCTGGACCTCCTCCTTCAGACGCTCAAGGATCTCAGCGACAATCTGAGATGCGTGCCGAATCTTTTCTATCTCTCGCTGAGACCTGAGAATGATCAACGTTCAGCCCTTATCCAAGGTGCCCGACAATCCTGGAGAAAATGTCCTGCATGTCGCCGACACCGTCCACAGAGCGGATCTTAGCCTGCTTGACATAGTAATCGATAAGCGGCTTGGTCTGATCATCATAGACTTTGAGCCGGGAGGAAACGGTCTTCTCGTTATCATCATCCCGTTGGTACAGCTCGCCGTTACATTTGTCGCACACGCCTTCTTTCTTCGGAGGATCGAACATGACGTGGAAGCCTGCGCCACAGCTCCTGCAAGTCCGCCTTCCGGTGAGGCGACCGAGCAGCTCACTGTTCGGCACTTCGATGGAGACAACATGATCAATCTTCATGCCGAGCTCACCGAGCATCTTGTCTAAGGCCTCAGCCTGGCTAACGTTTCTGGGAAAACCGTCCAGCATGTAGCCTTTTGCGCAGTCGGGCTTCTGAATGCGCTCCTTGACCAGGCCGATTACGACACTGTCAGGAACCAGGGTGCCAGCATCCATATACTTCTTGGCTTCGAGTCCCAGAGGTGTCCCTTCCTTGAGCGCGGCTCGGAGCATATCACCGGTGGAGATCTGGGGAATCCCGTATTTGTCGATGAGACGCTTTGCTTGTGTTCCCTTGCCAGCACCCGGGGGGCCCAACAGAATGATGTTCATGAACCTCTCCTTTTTGGTAGTGGAATGAACTGATCGAACTCTCGGCAATATTCAGTCCAACAAACTCTGGCGCCGGGGAAGGTGGCAGGCCTATGAGCAGCCCCTATGCGACACCTCTCTCTCACACGCGACGCTGCCAATAGGAAACGGGACGCGTGACGCATGGGCATCCAGATTTAACGCCGTCCGCGAATCTTTCCTTTCTTCAAAAAGCCCTCGTAGTGGCGGGAAAGCATGTGCGCTTCGATCTGCCCCAAGGTGTCCATCGCCACGCCAATGACAATGAGCAAAGCCGTGCCCCCGAAGTAAAAAGGAACGTTGAAGCGCTGGATCAAAATCGAAGGGAGGACACAGACCGCAGAAACGTAGATGGCTCCACCCAGAGTTATGCGGCTGAGGACCTTGTCGATATACTCGGCAGTAGGTCTTCCTGGCCGGATGCCAGGAATAAATCCTCCATATTTCTTCATGTTGTCGGCTACATCAAGAGGGTTGAAGACGATGGCCGTATAGAAGAAGCAGAAGAATATGATGAATGCGACATAGAGGACGGAATTCAGCCAATGGCCAGGCCCCAGCGCATTTGCCACCGTCTGCATGAACTCCCCAGGGATGAAATTCGCAACAGTTGCCGGAAACATGATGATCGAGGAAGCAAAAATAGGTGGTATGACGCCCGAGGTATTGATCTTGAGCGGGATGTGGGTATTCTGCCCCCCATACACCCGTCTGCCGACCACGCGTTTGGCGTACTGAACCAGAATCCGCCGCTGACCTCGCTCCATGAAAATGATGCATGCCACGACCAACACCATCACGATGAGCAACATGAGCATGGTGAACAGGCTGATGGAGTCACTTTGCACCAACCGAATGCTGTTGACCAACGCCGTGGGGATACCGGCGACGATACCGGCAAAAATGATCAGCGAGATACCGTTGCCGATGCCTTTCTCGGTTATCTGCTCGCCAAGCCACATGATGAAGGCGGTTCCCGCTGTGAGGGTGATAACGGTAATGATGCGGAAGGCCCATCCGGCATGGAGCACAACCGCTTCACCGCCAGGTCCTGTCATGCTTTCGAGGCCAAACGCAATCCCGAAGCCTTGAATGACGCTCAAGACCACCGTGCCATAGCGTGTATATTGGGTGATCTTCTTGCGACCGGCCTCACCCTCTTTGCTCAAACGCTCCAAATGAGGAATCACCACGGTAAGGAGCTGGAGGATGATCGAAGCGCTGATGTACGGCATAATTCCCAGAGCAAAAACGGAAAGCTGGCGCATTGCACCGCCGGAAAACATGTCGAACAATCCGAGCAGCGTGCCTTGGGCTTGCTTAAAAAACGCGGCCAGCGCGTCCGCGTTGATTCCCGGAGTGGGAATGTGCGCGCCGACGCGGTAGACTGCCAGCAGAAAGATCGTCTGAAGGATCCTTCGCTTAAGCTCCGGAATCTTGCCGATGTTTTGAAAACCTGTCAGCACCCTTTATTATCCCTTCGAGGATTGGATGATCTCTACGCGTCCGCCTGCTTCTTGAACCTTGCTCACAGCTGCCTCGCTTGCCTTGTGGACACGAAGTGTGAGTGCGTGCGGCATTTCACCGCCGGCCAGAAGCTTAATCCCGTGATGGCGCCGTTTGAGAAGACCCGCCGCGACAAATTGCTCGGGCCCCACCTCGCTTCCTGCCTCAAAGCGCGCAAGATCGTCGAGGTTCACAACTGCATAGGCTACTTTAAAAATATTGGTGAACCCGCGTTTTGGGATGCGACGCTGCAAAGGCATCTGGCCGCCTTCGAACCAGGGGGGCGTTCCTCCGCCCGATCGTGCTTTCTGGCCTTTGGCACCTTTGGCCGCCGTCTTGCCCAAACCTGATCCGGAACCTCGTCCGACCCGTTTCCGGGTAGTTTTTGCTCCGGGATTCGGAGCCAAGTCGTGAAGTCTCATCACTGCTACCGTCCTTGGGGTGTTAAGGGTGTGTTTATCGTTCACTGACTTCGACGAGGTGGATGACCTTTCGGACGGCACCCAAAATCTGCGGGGTCGCAAAGAGGTCAACTGACTTGTTGAGCCGGGTCAGTCCAAGTGCCTGCAAAACCTTCCTATGTTTTTCAGGTCGGCCGATGGGGCTTTTTACCAGTTTGACTTGAATCGGTTTGGCCATGATGTCATCCATTTTCACTCTCGCCATGATCTAAGGGCAACGACTGAAAAGTCCCTGAGGTCAGCGGAGGCTTCCTGAGCTTAAGCGGTCATCTCGTGGAGCTCGCGACCGCGTACCTTCGCGACGGTTTCTCTGCTGCGCAGGGCCTTCAGGCCGTCTATGGTCGCTTTCACAACATTATGCGGATTCCTCGATCCGATGCATTTGGTCAAGATGTCGTTGATCCCGGCCGCCTCCATGATCGCCCGAACGGCACCGCCAGCAATAACGCCGGTGCCTGGAGACGCAGGCTTGAGAACGACCGACGCCGAGCCAAAGCGGCCGAGCGCTTCATGAGGAATCGTGCCTTCGATCAGGGGGATTTCGAACATTCCACGTTTGGCGCTTTCCATCCCCTTTCGGATGGCCTCGGGCACTTCGTTGGCCTTGCCAAGACTGAATCCCACGCGGCCCTTGCCGTCGCCCACCACGACAATGGCGCTGAAGGAGAACCTTCTGCCACCTTTGACAACTTTCGCGACGCGGCTGATGTGAACCACCTTATCAATGAGCTGAAGCTGGCTGGAATCTACATTTAGCAATGGTTTGCCCTCCGTACGAACGTCAGTGCCGGACTAGAAGTCGAGGCCGGCCTCCCTGGCTGCATCCGCCAGAGCCTTGATCCGACCATGATAGATGAACCCACTTCGGTCGAAGACGACCTTCGTGATGCCCTGCTGCTGGGCTTTGCGCGCGACAAGAGCCCCAACACGCTTGGCGGCTTCAACCTTACCCTTGATGGGGTCCATCCCTTTATAATCCGGGGCAAGGGTCGATGCGGAAGCGAGGGTCTTCCCAAGGGTATCGTCGATGACCTGAGCGTAGATATGCTTGTCGCTGCGGAAAACCGTCAGCCGCGGGCGCTCGGGAGTGCCATTGACCCGAGTCCTGATCCGCATTTTGCGCTTCTGACGCGCCATTTCGCGAGGATTCGTCTTAACAGCCATGTCTCATCCTTGTATGAGCCTATTTCTTTGAGCCAGCCTTGCCAACTTTGCGAACGACATGCTCGCCCGAGTATCGAACACCCTTGCCCTTGTACGGCTCAACAGGGCGGATGTCCCGGATGCGGGCGGCAGTTTGGCCGAGAAGCTCCCGGTCGATCCCTTCGAGCCGGATGACCGTCTGTTTCTCCACAGAGGCCTTGATCCCCTGAGGAAGGGGGAACTGGATGGGGTGCGAGTAGCCGAGGCTCAAACTGAGGATGTTGCTTTGCACATCGGCTCGATAACCTGTCCCCTGGATCTCCAGAGCTTTGACAAAGCCGTGGCTCACGCCGTGAACCATGTTGAAAATCAGTGCCCGTGCGAGGCCATGCTGGGCCCTGCTGCCTTTGCTGTCGTCCTTACGGATTACCGTGATGCTGCCCTGTTCGATTTGTAGGTCTACGAGAGACGGTACAGGACGAGCCAGGATCCCCAACGGACCTTTGATGGTCAAGGTCGGGTGATCCAAAGAAACCGTCACTCCGGAAGGGATGTTGATTGGCAGCTTACCTACTCGAGACATGCTTGAACTCCTTGAACCCTCAGGTCATCAGCCCCCGACCGGTCTGCCCCCCTATCGCCGGGCGCTCTAAGAGAATGGGGGTTACCAGACCGAACAGAGAAGCTCTCCGCCTACACCGTCCTTGCGGGCCTGTCGATCGGTCATGATTCCACGCGACGTTGAGAGGACATTGATCCCCAGGCCATTGAGCACCCTTGGGATGTCTTCATGTCCAACGTACATGCGGCATCCAGGTTTGCTGACCCGTTTGAGTCCCGTGATCGCTGCTTCACGGTTTTCACCGTATTTCAGCTGAACTCGCAGGATCCCCTGCTTGTTGTCCCGGATTAGCTTGTAGTTCTTGATGTAGCCTTCATCCTTGAGCAGTCGGGCGAGATTCAGCTTCATTTTCGAGGCGGGAATGTCCACCTTGTCGAAGCGTGCTTTTTGCCCGTTCTTGATGCGAACCAGGAAGTCAGCTATTGGATCCGTAACGGCCATGTCCAGTGCTCCTTACAGCGGTGAAGCCAGCCGTCTACCAGCTGGATTTGATAACACCCGGAAGCTCTGCGTTCAGAGCCATCGAGCGGAAGCAAATGCGGCAGATACCGAACTGACGGATGTAAGCCCTGGGGCGACCACAAACCGGGCACCGGTTGTAGGCGCGCACGCTGAATTTGGGCTTCCGTTTTGCCTTGGCAATGAGGGATTTCTTGGCCACGGGAGATCTCCTTGTGCAATCACTGCTTGAAGGGCATGCCCATCAGTGTGAGAAGGGTTCTGGCCTCATCGTCGGTCTTCGCTGAAGTCACGATGGTGATGTTCATCCCCTTAATTCTGTCAATCTTGTCGTAGTCGATTTCCGGGAAAATGATGTGCTCCTTGACGCCGAGCGTGTAATTGCCTCGACCATCGAGAGCCCGGGACGAGATCCCTCTGAAATCCCTAACCCGGGGCAGAGCGACATTAATGAGCTTATCCAGGAACTCGTACATACGATCGCCGCGCAGGGTCACCATACAGCCGATGGGCATGCCCTTGCGAAGCTTAAAAGCAGCAATGCTTTGCCGCGCTCGCGTGATGACCGGCTTCTGGCCGCTGATCTGGGCCAGCTCCGCCGTCGCAGCGTCCAGGAGCTTGATGTTCTGGATCGCCTCACCCAAGCCCATGTTCAGAACCACCTTCTTGATCCGGGGGATCTGCATTGGGCTTCGGTACTGGAATTGCTCAGCCAGCTTCGGAGAAATCTCGTTGTTGTACTTTTCGCGCAATCTTGCCATGAATGCCTCCACCGCACCCCATACTGGTCGTGGACGTCTCTAGTCGATGACCTCATTGCACTTCTTGCAGAAGCGCACCTTGCGATCGTCATCGAGCGTCTTATAGCCCACTCGGGTCGGGTCGGTACATTTGGAACACACCAACATGAGGTTAGAAATTGGAATCGGAGCCTCTTTCTCCAGAATCCCCCCTTGCCGCGACTGCTGACTCGGCTTCATGTGACGCTTCACCATGTTGACTCGCTCGACGATGGCCCGGTCACTTTTGGGGATCACGCGCATGACCTTGCCTGTCTTCCCCTTATCTTTGCCGGCGATCACCTTAACCGTGTCGTTCTTCTTAATCCGGTACTTCTTCTGGCTCTCCATGAAACAATCCCCTCATGCCGCTAGAGTACTTCGGGCGCCAGTGAAATGATCTTCATGAACTGCTTGGCGCGCAACTCTCTGGCCACAGGTCCGAAAATGCGCGTTCCCACGGGCTCCTTCGCCGCATTGATGAGAACGGCGGAATTATCATCGAATTTGATGTAGGAGCCATCTGGGCGTCTGACTTCCTTTTTGGTGCGCACGACAACCGCTTTGAGGACGTCACCCTTCTTGACTTTGGCGTTGGGGATCGCTTCCTTCACTGAGACAACAATGATGTCGCCTACAGTAGCATAACGCTTCCTCGTACCGCCAAGGACCTTGATGCAGTAGAGTCTTTTCGCCCCTGAGTTGTCAGCAGCGTTGAGTTGGGTTTCCGCTTGGATCATGGATTGCTCCCTGTATTCAACCGATTCGCTCTCAGAGCGACAGCATCAATTAGATGGATGCCTTCTGGAGAATCTGAATCACATTCCACCGCTTGTCCTTGCTAATGGGACGGCTCTCTTCAATCAGGACGCGATCCCCCACCCCGCAGGCATTGAGCTCGTCGTGAGCCTTGAACTTGTTACGCCTCCGGATGAACTTGCGGTATTGTGGATGATGGATGAGACGATCCACAGCCACAACGACCGTCTTCTCCATCTTGTTGCTCACGACGACACCCACTCTGGTCTTTCTCAGCTTCGCTTTCTCTTCCATGGAGCTCCCCTCATGCTGCGGCGTTCTGCTGCTTGGCTTGCAGCACCGTTAGAGCCCGAGCGATGCTTCTTCGGGTCTTCCTCAGCTGCGCCGTGTTCTCCAACTGCCCGGTCGCGTGCTGAAACGTGAGATTGAACAACGCTTCGCGCAGCTCCTTGAGCTTCGCCTCAATCTCGTCCTGGGTCATGTCACGAAGAGCACTTGCTTTCATAGAACATCCTGTCTTGAGACGAATCTCGTGGAGATCGGGAGTTTGTGAGCAGCAAGCAAAAGCGCCTGCCGAGCGACGTCTTCGCTAACCCCTTTGATCTCATAGAGTACTCGACCCGGCTTGATGACCGCAACCCAGCCCTCGGGAGCGCCTTTGCCTTTACCCATGCGTGTTTCTGCCGGTTTCTTCGTATAAGGCTTGTCGGGGAAGAACCGGATCCACACCTGCCCGCCACGCTTGACATGACGCGTGATGGCCACACGCGCGGATTCGATCTGCCTGGAGGTCAATTTACCACACTCGACAGCCTTGAGGCCAAAGTCCCCAAAGCTCAGCGAGCAGCCGGTGTAGGCCGTCCCCGTCATGCGGCCTTTTTGTTGTTTGCGATACCTGACTCGTTTTGGCGCTAACATGCTCGAATCTCCCTGCTAGGAGAGTACTTCCCCTTTAAATATCCAGACCTTCACTCCAATAATTCCGTAGGTCGTTCTCGCCAGGGCCGTTCCGTAGTCGATATCGGCCCTCAGCGTATGCAGAGGAACCCGACCCTCGCGATACCACTCACGCCTGGCCATTTCCGCACCACCCAAACGCCCAGCGCAGGCTACGCGAACCCCCTTGGCGCCAAACTTGAGCGCAGAGCCCACAGCGCGCTTCATAGCGCGGCGGAAGGCAACACGCCGGACGAGCTGGAGAGCAATGTTTTCACCCACAAGGATGGAGTCGAGCTCTGGGCGCCTGACTTCCTGGATATCGATGAGGACTTCACGCTTGAATCGGCGTTCCAGATCCTGCCTCAGTGCTTCAATTTCAGAACCCTTCTTGCCGATGACGATTCCGGGCCGAGCCGTATGAATTCGAATCTTGACCTTGTTGGCGGCTCGCTCGATCTCGATCCTGGCAATTCCGGCGTGAAAGAGGCGGTCCTTGAGGTAGTCTCGGATCATGCGGTCTTCATAGACCAGCTTCGAGTAGTCTCTCTTCGCAAACCATTTGGAATCCCAGGTCTTGATGACGCCCAGGCGAAACCCTGTTGGATGAACCTTCTGTCCCAAACTTCACCTCCGGTGTGTGGTCCGTGAGGGATCACGGAGCCTGCTTGCTGGTCTGTCTCGAAGGGAGCGTCGAGAGGAATGCAGTGTTGGCAAGCCACCCCTGTGCGCCCCGAGGAGCCCCCCATTTATGGGGGCGGTTCAATCATTTCTCCGCCAGCACAATCGTGATGTGGCTGGTACGCTTCCAGATGCGCGTCGCCCGACCCATGGCTCGCGGACGAAAGCGTTTGAGCCTGGGACCTTCGTCGATCAAGATGGTCTTGACGTACAAGTTGTCGACATCCATGGCTCGCGTGTTCGCGGCATTCGCCACCGCAGATCGAAGGGTCCGGTTGATGAGCCGCGCGCTCTTGAGAGCGGTGAACTTCAGCATGGTCAACGCTTCGTCAACCATCTTGCCGCGAATGAGGTCTCCCAGCGGGCGCACCTTGGTCGGGGACATCCGCAGGTACTTTGAGATGGCTCTGACTTCCATCACTTCTTCCCTTTCACCTTCGATTTCTTATCGCCGGCATGTCCGTAAAAGGTCCTCGTCGGGGAAAATTCGCCGAGCTTGTGGCCCACCATGTTCTCCGTGACGAAAACCGGAATGAATTTCTTGCCGTTGTGCACGGCCAGAGTGACCCCCACAAACTCGGGCAGGATCGTGGACCTCCTGGACCAGGTCTTAATGACCTTGCGATCGCCTGTTTCTCTAGCTTTTGCCACTTTATCGGTCAGGTGGCCGTCAACAAATGGACCCTTCTTTAACGAACGAGGCACCTTAGCTCTCCTTGTGTCGCTTGCGCTACTTCCTTCGACGGACAATCAGCTTGTTGCTCGCCTTATTCTTGCGGGTACGATAGCCCTTGGTCGGAACGCCCCAAGGCGTGCAGGGATGCCGACCACCAGAGCTGCGACCCTCGCCGCCGCCCATGGGATGATCCACCGGGTTCATGGCCACTCCGCGTACATGGGGGCGCCGGCCAAGCCAACGGGTTCTTCCGGCCTTGCCCAGCGAAACATTCTCGTGCTCGATGTTCCCAACCTGGCCGACTGTGGCCTTGCATTCGATGGGGACCATACGCATCTCGGAGGAGGGAAGGCGCAAAATCGCGTACTTGCCTTCCTTGGCAATCAATTGGGTCCCTACACCGGCCGCCCGTGCGAGCTGGCCGCCCTTGCCAGGCTTGAGCTCGACGTTGTGGACCACTGTTCCAAGAGGCATGTTGACAAGCCGCAGACAGTTGCCGGGCTTGATGTCAGCATGGTCACTCGTAACGATCTTGTCACCGACCGAAAGACCGACGGGGGACAGAATGTAACGCTTCTCGCCATCCACGTAGTGGAGAAGGGCAATGTAGGCCGACCGGTTCGGGTCGTATTCGATGCTCGCGACCTTGGCGGGGATGTCTTCCTTGTCCCGCTTGAAATCAATCAGGCGATAGCGCTGCTTGTGTCCGCCGCCGCGATGCCACGCAGTGACACGGCCATAGGAATTGCGGCCTCCGGACTTCTTCGCGGGCTCCAGGAGGCTCTTCTCAGGCTGATTTCCCGTGAGCTCCTTGCGAATCAGGTAAGTCTGGAAGCGACGGCCGGGGGACGTCGGATTTATCTTCTTAACGCTCATGATAACCCTTTCCTGCGTTAGGCCCCTTCGAAGAACTCAACTCGCTGACCGGGTTTGATGGTCACAACAGCCTTCTTCCAATCGGGCCTGTGGGTGACAAATCGTCCCACCCGCTTCTTCTTCCCGTCCATGTTCATGGTCGTGACGTCCAGGACGTCAACCTTGAATATTTGCTCGACGGCCTGTTTGATCTCGATCTTGTTCGCCCGTGGATCAACTTCAAAGGACAGCTTGTTCTGCATCTCCTTTTGAGTTGTGCTCTTCTCCGTGATGAGCGGGCGCTTCAAAATTCGGTATGTTTTTTCGTTCATGAGCCCAAAGCCTCCTCTATCTTGCCGACCGAATCCCGAGTCATGAGGAGATGGTGGTAGTTGAGCAGGTCGTAAACATTGAGACCCTCGGACCGCAGCACTTTGACGTTGGGAATGTTGCGGGCGGATTTCTCGACCTTCTCGTCGGCCTCGGGGATGACGACAAGAGTCTTACCCAAGTCAAACCGACCGAGCAGGGACACGAACTCCTTCGTCTTGATCCGCTCGATGTCGAACTGGTCGACCACGAGGAGCTCACTGTCGATGAGCTTCTGAGACAGGGCCATCTTCAGGGCAAGGCGTCGGACCTTCTTCGGGACACGAAGGTCGTAGACGCGTGGCTTGGGGCCATGGATGACACCACCCCCGCGCCATACCGGCGACCGGCTTGTTCCGGCGCGCGCACGGCCCGTGCCTTTCTGCCTCCAAGGCTTCTTCCCGCCACCGCGGACATCACTGCGTCCTTTGGTGCTCACGGTGCCGGCCCGACGCTTGGCAAGCTGATAGACGACCACTTCGTGGAGCACGTGAGGCTTGACAGGGACGCCAAAGATGTCGTCTCGCAGCTCCAACTGCCCGGCCACGTCGCGGTTGCTGTTAAAAAGATCGACTGTCGGCATGGTAATCCTCGGGTGATTTCCGGGCTCGTCCACCTCCTCTCTGGAAGCGGCTATCGAACCCGATTGGTTTTCCTAATAAGCACGACCGCATTCTTGGCGCCGGGTACGGCCCCTCGCACGATCAGGACGTGCTCCTCCGGACGCACATCAACGACTTTAAGGTTCATGATCGTAACGCGCTTGTTCCCCTTCTGGCCGGCCATCTTCTTGCCTTTGATGACCCGACCGGGATAGGTCGCATTACCGGTGGAGCCCGGCTCGCGGATATTTTTGGAACCGTGGGCGGACGGACCGCGCTGGAACCCCCACCGTTTGATGGGCCCCGCGTATCCCTTGCCCTTCGTTGTTCCGATGATGTCCACGGATTCGCCGATCTCAAAGACATCCACAGCCACTTCCTGACCTAGCTCGTAGTCACTGGGGTCGCTGACATGGACCTCTTTGAGAACCCGAAAATACCCCTTGCCTACCTTGTCCAGATGGCCCTTTTCGGGGCGCGTCACATTCTTGGGCTTCGCGGAGCCAAAACCAAGCTGCACAGCGCTGTAGCCATCCCGCTCAGGGGTCTTGACTTGAGTGACCGTGCAAGGCCCTGCATGAAGGACGGTGACGGGAATCGAGCTCCCATCCTCGGCAAAAAGCTGCGTCATTTCCAACTTGCGCCCGAGTATCGCTTTAATCATGGTGACCTGCTCTCTTTTCCAATCCGGAAGGCTGGATCCGGCTAGAGTTTGATCTCGACATCCACCCCGGCAGACAGGTCGAGCTTCATCAGGGAATCCACCGTCTGCTGAGTCGGCTCAAGGATGTCGATCAAACGCTTGTGAACACGGATTTCAAACTGCTCCCGCGATTTCTTGTCGACATGCGGCGACCGCAAGACCGTGTATTTATGGATCTTGGTCGGCAGCGGGATCGGGCCTGCAACCCGAGCGCCCGTCTTCTTGGCCGTCATCACGATTTCGTTCGTGGATTGGTCCAAAAGCTTGTGGTCATAGGCTTTCAGACGAATGCGAATTCTTTGATTGGTCATCATCTTGACCGTCCCTGTAGAGGCTGGTCAGGGGCGCTGGCCAGCCTGAGTGCCTGCAAATCCGTTTTACTCGATAATGTCGGTGATGACGCCGGCGCCAACGGTGCGGCCGCCCTCG
>CALBZH010000174.1 GCA_937889795.1 uncultured Syntrophobacteraceae bacterium
GACGCTCTTCCGATCTGCCCTCCGGATATCGGGTCTTCGCCGAAGCAGGTCGGAAGGAATACCGACCGGCACCGTGGGCGGAGTGGACGGGATGGGGGATTCCGTCGAAAGCTCCTCCATGAGGCTTCCGGGCTCCTGTCCCAGCAGGAGGCTCATGCTGTAGAGGGTTCCCGCCGCGGTCGATTCCAAAGGAGGGATCAGCGATTCGGTTGTGGCCGCCTGGGCGTCCGCGTTGGTCACGTCCAGCTTGCTCACGAAACCGGCTTCATAACGCTTGCGCGTGATGTCCGCCGTGCGCCGTTGTGCGGCCAGGTTCCTTCTGGCAATGGCAATCTCCTGCTGCGTCCCCCTGAGAAGCGCGTAGCTCGTCCCCATTTCGGCGACGAGACTCACCAGCACATCGCGTCGATCCTCGTGGGCGGCCTGAATGTCTGCGTTGGATGCTTCCACGTTTCTGCGAATGCCGCCGAAGACGTCGATCTCCCAGGCGGCGTCCAGCCCAATCTGAAACAGGTTCCGCTCGGGACCAGCCCCGCCGACGCCTGCCGCGTGGCGCCGCTGGTAGCTTGCGCTGCCATCCAGCTGCGGCCAAAGGCCCGAGGCGACGATGCCGCGAGCAGCCCTTGCCTGCCGGATGCGCGACTTGGCGAGGGCCAGGTCGAGGTTGGAGGCGATCGCCCGTTCGATCAGGGAATCCAGCGCCGGGTCGTCAAAATTCTTCCACCACTGGACCAGGTCCTGCGTTTGATCCGCGCTGGCACTGACTTCAATACCGGGCGATTTGGGCGCGCCCACCCACTGATCGGGGACAGGCATCTTGGGCGACTTGAAGTCGGGTCCCACGGCACAGCCCCAAAGAAGGAAAAAGCAGGGCACCAGCAGACACACACTCCATGCATAGGCAGCCTTGGTACTGCCAAGAGACGTCCATACTGGTAGCGCCGCCTTCCACGGCGGCGTCTTTCGACTCGGCGGGCAGACATCACTTCGCCCAGCGCCGCCGTGGAAGGCGGCGCTACCGACTTGGGACCCTGGACCGCAAAATCTCCTTACTTCGAAAACGGGCATACCCGTCATCCCTCTGCTCTGTCTGAATGAGAATGGCATCAACGGTCTGAAAAGGCTCACTGCGTCTGGTATCGAAGACCGAAGCCACATATTTGGGTCGAGAGGATCATTCGTAGCGCAGCGCGTTGATGGGATCCAGCCGGGACGCCTTCCGCGCGGGGTAGTAGCCGAAAATGATGCCGACGCCCGCCGAAACGGCAAACGCCGCCAGGACGGCATCCAACGAAAGCTCCGTGGGCCAGCCGAGAAGGAGCCGGACCAGCATGGAGATTCCGCGCCCGATCAGAATGCCCGCCGCCCCGCCGCAGAAGCACAGGACGATCGCTTCTGCCAGGAACTGTTGCAAGATGGCGCTTCCCTGGGCGCCCACCGCCATCCGGAGGCCGATCTCCCTCGTTCGCTCCGTCACCGAGACCAGCATGATGTTCATGATCCCAACGCCCCCCACCACCAACGAAATGAGCGCCACGGCGAGCAGCAGCTTGGTCATCATGGTGGCCGTCTGAGTCAGAGCCTTGTTCATCTCGGTCATGTCCCGGATGTTGAAATCGTCGGGCTCCTCGGGGCCGATGCGGTGCCGCTGACGCAAAAGCTGCGTCATCTGGGAAATGGCAACGGGAACCTGCTCGGTAGACCGGGCGGCGACCAGAATCTGGTCGACATTGGTGAACCTGACCGGATTAGGGGTGTCCGCCGCCTGGGTGGCCGACTGCTGGGGATAGAGGCTCTGGCTTCCCGGATAGAGCTGGTTCAAGCTGTTGACTGACGACGACGTGCTCGAGTCCGTGGTGGAGCTCCCACTTTGATTGACGTTGGCGAGCGCCGTGCCCGTCACGCGGTACTTGACGGTCGTCCAGGGAGCGATGAGGATGTCGTCCTGATCCATCCCCATCATGTTGGCTCCCTTGGCGCTCAAGACGCCAATGACCTTGAAGGGAACGTTCTTGATCCGCAATTCCTTGCCAAGAGGCGACTCCCCCTGGAAGAGCTCCCGAACCAACCGCTGACCGATGACCGTCACTTTGCTCCCGTTGCGCACGTCGCGCTCGGAGAAGGGGTCTCCTTCGGATATGGGCCATTCGCGCACATCGTGAAAGGCCGGCGTCGTGCCGTAAATGAAGGTCGGTACCCAATTGCGATTCCCGTACACGACCTGCGCCCGCGCCCGTACGACCGGAGCCGTCGCCCGGACCGCGCTGCACTCGGCCAGAATGGCCTCGGCATCCTGGGGCGTTAGCGTCATGACGCTGCCAGCACCGAACGTAACACCGCCGCTCGAGGCGGTCCCGGGGAACACCATCAAATTGTTGGCCCCCATGCTCGCAATGGTGGACTGGATCGCGGTCGAGGAGCCTCTTCCGATCTCCATCATGGCGATCACGGCGCCAACGCCGATGATGATGCCAAGCGTGGTGAGGGCCGCCCGCATGATGTTGCGCCTCAGGCCGTGCAGGGCGGTTTTCAGCATACGGAGCAACCGTACCGAGAGCCCCGCCGAACGCCACGACCTTCGACTTGGTCCCGGACTCGTGTCGACGGGGCTCTCGGTTTGGGATTGGCTCTCCGCGGGGTTGGTGCCATCCGACGCGACTTTCCCGTCATGGATCCGGATCGTTCGTTGGGCATAGCGAGCTACGTTTTCATCGTGGGTGACCAGGATGATGGTCACCCCCTCCTCCTCATTGAGCTTCTGGAAGAGGCGCAGCACCTCTTCACTGGTGGCGGAGTCGAGGTTCCCGGTGGGCTCGTCCGCAAAGAGCAGGGGCGGATTGTTCACGAGGGCTCTCGCGATGGCAACCCGCTGCTGCTGACCGCCCGAAAGCTGTGACGGCTCGTGGTCCAGCCGCTCGCCCAGCCCCACGCGGCTCAGCAGCTCGGTGGCCCGTGCGCGTGTCGCATCGTCCGAAAGCACCGTGACGCCATAGGTGAGGGGCATCATCACATTTTCGATGGCACTGGTGCGCGGGAGCAGGTTGAAGCTCTGGAAGACAAAGCCAATCTTCTGATTTCGTAAAATCGCCTGCTCATCGGCGGACAGGCCGCCCACGTCGTCCCCGTCCAGCCAGTACTCCCCCGAGCTGGGGCGGTCCAGGCAGCCCAGAAGATTCATCAGGGTGGTCTTGCCCGATCCGGACGTTCCCATCAGGGCGACAAACTCGCCTTTGGATATGGTGAGCGAGATGTCCCGAAGAACCGGCAGCTCGATCTCGCCGAGCTGATACGATTTCGAGATCCCTCGCAAGGTGATCAGTTCCATGGATGGACCTCTCTGATGAAACGAGGTTTCCGTCATCGGCCGGATGAGCCACCGCCAGATCGGAAGAGCG
>CALBZH010000175.1 GCA_937889795.1 uncultured Syntrophobacteraceae bacterium
TTGGGCGAGGATGATGCGGGACTGCCGCTTGGTTTCAAGACCTGAGCTTTGAGGGACAGGATGGCGTGGCGGTGAATCGATGGAATGTCGGCCAGGTTGGGAAAATGCGAGCACGCTTCGCACCGCCGAGTGCGGCCCACTTTCTCACTGGTGGCAACATTTTGCGGATATCTTCAGCATTCTAGGCTCAAATGCAGCATCATTGCCTTCTCGATCCCGGCCATGATCTCTGTCGGTAACTCCCCAATACGCTTGACCAGCCTGGATCGATCCAACGTTCTTATCTGATTGGCCTTCACCTTGGAATCCTTCGGTAGATTGGCGGTCCCCTTTGGAAGGAGCACTTCAAAAGGGTAGATCTTTTCCAAACTGCCGGATGTGATCGGCAAGACCGTTACGGTTCCAGAGAATTCGTTGTTCAGATCGTTTGAGACAACAACGACGGGTCTGGTCTTTGCGATTTCTCTTCCCACAACGGGATCGAGAGCTGCGAGATAGACCTCTCCCCTCCTAATAATCATCCCATCCCTCCAGATCCGAGGCTTCGAATTCACTCGTCAATTCCTCATCTTCGTGCCTCGTGGCCCGGTATCCTTCCGCCAGCATCCTTCCAAGTCTCTCCTTTTCCAATTGGACGATTTGTCGTTTGACTGCATCGGCGATAAACTGACTTCGCTTCCGTCGTCCGGCGACTTGGTCAATCTCCCTGATCAGGGCGTCAGGCAGCACAATATTCAATCGAGAACTGCTCATAGCATGGCACCTCCATATGTGTTATAGTTTGCACCTTAGGATACACACTAAGACCACACAAAACAAGCCCCACACGATATTCCATGATTGAAATCACCGGGGAGGTAACGGATGGGTGTAAATCAGGAAGCACACCAGATTTCTCCACGGCGTATTCCAAGACTGAGACCATAGGGGAGGGTTCAGGGGGTACCGAGTTGCATAGCTTATAAATCCCTAACTCCCTCGTTAACTTCCGATGATCTCATTTAAGCCTTCAATGATTTGGTCCAACTCTTCCTCTGATACTGTGCCGATCTTCTTGCCGATCCGCTCTGTTGAGTATTGACGGCGGCGAGGAAATGGTCAGAAACTGGCGGTCAGAAAATCCCCTATGGCGATCAGAGGACAAGGGTATGCGTCGTCGCGCCTGCATGAGGGCGAAAAAAGGCGGAGAAACCGATTGCCTGGATAATGGAAAGGTCGGTTTCTCACCCTGTCTGTAAATTTAATGCTCTGGAATCATTTTCTTTTTCTTCGATAGCTAGCCCCTCCCATGATGAGGACCTGAGAGCGGTGTACGAGCCGGTCGGCAATGGCCGTGGCCACAGTGGTGGAATCGAAAACCTTTCCCCATTCAGCAAAGGGCAGATTGGTGGTCAAAATGGTTGACCGGGTCTGATGCCTATGGCTGATGACCTGGAAGAAGAGGTTTGAGCCCTGTTGGCCTAGGGCAAGATAACCGAGCTCGTCAACGACAAGCAGGTCCGGAGATTGATAGTGTTGGAGCTTCTTCAGGAGAGAGTGGTCGGCCTCGGCGGCGATCAGATGATTGATCATGTCCATGGCGGTTGTGAAAAGGACCTTAAAATTGGCGTTGCATGCCGCCAGGGCGATGCATTGAGCCAGGAAGGTCTTTCCCGTGCCGGGATTTCCGATGAGGATGACGTCCATGTGCTCCCTGAGAAACCCCAGGTCCAGGAGGGCGAGGATGCTCTCCTTCTGCTCGGATCTGGTGTTGTGGTGGTGGAAGTCGAACTGATCGATGGAGACTCGATCGGGCAGTTTGGACTGAGTGTATCGCAGTTTAATGGCTGCTTGCCAGCGGTGTTCGATTTCAAGTTCTGCCAGGCGCATGAGCACGGTGGCCGTGCTCTGGTTCTTTTGCCGTGCTTCGTCAAGGACGGGATCGAGGTGCTGAGCCATGGTTTTGAGGTTGAGCCTGGTGAGCTTTTGCCTGAGGGAATCGGCTTCAATCATGAGAATGTCTCCTTTTGAGAACAAGAGCGTCGTAGTCGGCCAGGGAAGGCTCATCGAGGCGTATGGAGTTGAACGCTTCATGCTTGAGCCTGACGGGAGGGTGGTTTCTTTGCGGGGTCATTTTCTGGAAAAGAATGTTTTCGATGTATTCGACGCCAAAGGCCTGGTAGGCGTTTGCGTGGCGGATGGCCTCGAGAAGGCCCTGAGCTCCGTATTCTTCTTTGAACTCAAGGAGCCTGAGGAGGCTTTTCTTGAGGGGGTGCCGTATGTGTGCAAGTTTTTCGAGATAGCTCCTGGCCTCCTCTCCCAGGCTCATGAATGCTGCGGCCTCACTGGATGACCAGTATTTGGACGAATGCTTGAGGGCGGCTTCACGGTGGTCTGGCAGTTCGATGCGTTGCTTTCTCTCCCATGAGCGTTTGTGTGTAGCGATGGGTTTTTCATTGAAATAGACGGTGAGAGTGTGTGGATCTGCTTTGGCAGTGACCTGTTTTTGAATCGCCCAGGGAGGAACCGAGTACCAGTTGCCGTCAAAGAGAATAGAAAAATCGGAATGGACCGTGAGGGTGCTGGTGTCACGGCAGTCGGGCAAAGGATGAACGAGGGGGGTGAACGCTTCGGGTTTGAAGCGCTCGCAGGGCCTTTGTCCGGTGGTGGAATGCAGACGTACGTTGGCGATGGAATCTCTCCACTGAAAGGCCTGGCGGTTCACGTCGTCGAGATCCATGAAGTTTTTGAGAGGCCAGAAGTTGTGGCGAATGTAGTGGATGGCGCCTTTTTCAACTTTTCCCTTCTCGTTGGGCCGACGGACGTTACAGGCGCGCGGGGAAATTTTAAAGGGGCGCAGGAAAGAGAGAAAGGCCTCATTGTAACGGATGATGGAGCCCTCGCGCTCGGTGACGGCGGTGGCCATGTTGTCGAAGACAAGCTCTTTGGGTGTTCCGCCGAAGAAAACAAAGGCATTGAGGAGGCATCGGTGAAGGGTCTCCTGGCGCTGCGAGTGGGAAAACTCGAGGTAGAGCAACCGGCTGTGACATTCGACGACGGCAAGGCAATAGAGCTTTCGGCG
>CALBZH010000176.1 GCA_937889795.1 uncultured Syntrophobacteraceae bacterium
TATCGACTCTATCGTGAAACCGCTCTACGGAACAGGTTCTCAATCAGCGAATTCCGTTATTTCTCAGCGCTGTTCACCGCGAGCGGGAAGGAGCAATCCGATTCGGATGTTTTGCTTATGCTTGCCACCCACAACGGGCATGTGCTGGCGGGTGCGGTGATGGCCATATCGAAAACGAGAGCCCTTTTCCTCCATGGGGCTTCATCTCATGAAAAACGAAGCTGCATGGCAAGTTATGCGTTGCACTGGGAGGCGATCCGGTACGCCCGGCGCCGGCATTGTCTTACATACGATATGGGTGCGGTTTCACCCAGCAAGGACCCCGGGCATTCCTTTTACGGCCTTTATCGTTTCAAGTCCGGTTTTGGCGGCGAGGTTCTTCATCGCAGCGGGTCATGGGATTATCCCGTGGATCAGGAAGCCTACCTGACTTTCAGGAACCTGGAGACGCTGGAAGGAGGCAAAAGATGCTGACACCCCGCATGGACCGCTTGCTCTCTCGCGTTCCTGCAGCCCGGGAAGATTCCTGTGCGGCAAGAAAAAGACCGCACCTGTGCTCAATGCTCCGATGGTTTCCGTCAGTGGATTGGAGCCCCTCGGAGGTGCAAGCTCAGCTATGCAAAGGCCATAGGCGAACGCCGGTGTTGGCGTTCCGTTGATCAAGATATGATCTCGATACCCGATAGAATTTGGAGGTCCGCCTTCCCCTTCAATCTTTATAGGTAACCACGCGACCCCAGAGGCCCCTGGTGCCCCAGATGCCCGATCTAAGACACTCTAATTGAACGATCTGGCTGTGATCCACAAACAGGTTGATCTCCGCACCGTAGTTCTTGATGTACCAGGCGAAAACATCGGGGTCTGCAGCCTCGAACATGACCTTCTCGAGCCCCAGGGACTGGATGATCTTTGGCGGGACCTCGGTACGCCAGGAGCTGACGCTTTCGGTGATTCCCTCGGATTCGATCATGATCATGTAGGCCCCTGCATCAATATACCGCTTCGCTTGCAGAATCGTCCATTCGGGGTCGCGGGTCCCTTCCGACTCGAGCTCGGAAACCGCACTGGCTCCACCTGCTCCGAACTGGATACCCACCTCGGGTTTGGCTTTCAAGCCTGCCGTTTGCACTTTCTCGATGAGGCGCAGGATATCGTCCGCCGGAATGGTGATGAATCCCGCAGAAATCTCTATGATGTCAAAACCCACGCCCCTGCACTCCTCGATGTATTGTGTCACGGCCTGAGGCTGCCGTGCCAAAACATGCTCGATGAAGCCACCGGTGGAGACCAAGACGTCATGCGAGTGGCAAAGCTCCGTGATTTCCTTTACGGCCTTCCGGGGCATCAGTGAAAACGATCCTCCGGCAAACTTGAGGGAGTCCACGTATTGTCCCATCGTTTCAAGGTTATCCTCGAGGTACCGTCTTCCCATGGGCGTATAGTACGGCCCGCGGATCTCCGTGATTCCTCGAGTGCGCGGCTTGGCTTCACGCTCGTTCAGATGGATGAATGGGAAAGCTCTTCCGGTTTCTTCCTGTTCATGCATGGCCATCATCAACCCCTTTGTGTATCGATAGCGGAGTCATCTCTTAAGATCCACATCCGCACGGACTCTTGCCAGGGTTCCTACAAGGTCCAGGATATCAATCTCATCCAAGCCGTACACCGCCTGCTCGATTTCCTGTTGCAAGGAAGCATCAGCGAATGGGCTGCTGAGGCGCCTGAACTTTTCCGCAACCCTTTCCCACGGCATCGGGTTGGTATGAAATCCCTCATAGTCCTTCTTTTCCCGTGTCAGCACGCCGCCGTTGGTAAGATGCACTCTCAAGAGGCAGGGCATTGCACCGGGAAATCCGGCGCTAAAGGATTTCCTAGGCCGGACCGTGACCTTTTTCAGCAGACCCTGGACATCCGGCCGCCGAATACGCTCCGGCGAGTACTGCTCGGGCATCACTTGACCATCCAGAACGGCTACGGCCACCATGTACTGCAGGCTGTGGTCGGCTTCCTCCTTGGTGTGAACAATTGTCTTGTCGCCCTCTTCGCCGCCTCCAATGATGTTGAAGGCCACGTCGAAGGTTTCGATCTCTATTCCAGCAATATCATCTCCGCAGAAACCATGAAGGGCCTTCAGCTCCAGTACGCCCTCTATGGCGGACTGGGAGTGGATCTCGGCATTGAACCTCTTGATTATCGTGAGATCTATGCGATCGATGGCCTCTTCGGACCACTCTATTCTGAAGGGACCGGCAATGGAGTCCATGAACCCCTTGTTGCCTTCAAAGACCTCGGGAGGTCCGGTAATGCCTCGCATGGCAAGAAATGCCGCATGGGTACAGCCGAAAGCCGTATTAGGATAGGCGAGCCCCTTCCAATGTGACAGCGCTCCTGTGCGCGTGACTCTCAGGGCATTGAAGGCTGTGCCGCTCAGCGCGACCGCATTGGCTATCCTATCGGCGCTCATTCCCAGGGCCTTTGAAACCCCTGCGGCGACGGCATAGGAACCCTGAGTCGTATGGTCGAAGCCTTTGGATCTCACCGGCGCGACCTCGCTCAGGCGGCACTGGACCTGGTAGGCGACGGCAAGGGCCGTGAGAAAATCCCTGCCGCTGGTGCCCGCATACTCGGATGCGGCCAGTACGGCCCCCAGGTTGTCACTCGGGTGGCAAGTCTCGTTCTTCGCAAGGTAACTGTCGTTGAAATCCAGATAGCGTACCAAAGCGCTGTTATAGAATGCAGCTCGATCGGGAGAGGTGCGACCACCGCCGATGAGGGTGCAGTGCTCCTTTCCCCCGAAATCTTCGATCTGGTCTCTCACGAGCTTTACGGGCGCTCGTCCGAGAGCTCCGATTGCACAACCCAGGCTGTCGAGCACTCTGGTCTTCAGGTGAGACCGGGTGCTTTGGGGTATATCGTCATAGGAGGTCTTCACGACAAAAGAGGCAAGCGCATGAGCTATTGTCATCGTTGTCTCCTGCAATAGAGAGCGGCTTTTCGACAGTGAATGATTGGCGGTGCTTGCCAGGCAATCGAAAAAATCCCGCATGCACTTACATTCTCCCCTCATGGGATTGGTTACGGACGTTTCGACAGATACTCCTTCAATGCCACCGCATTGTTGTGCTCGGTATCATGAGCGCTATAGAGCAAAGTGACATTGCCCCCATGGGCTGCTTCCGCGATTGGCTTTACAGAAGCAGGCTTACGGTCCAGTTCGGCAAAATAACGGTCCTGAAACTCATTCCATTTTTCCGGATCGTGTCCGAACCAGCGGCGGAGGCTATCACTGGGTGCCACGTCCTTGAGCCAGGCTTCCATGTGAAGGGATTCCTTCTTCATCCCACGCGGCCAAAGGCGTTCGACCAGAAAGCGGGTCCCATCACCCGCTTCGGAGGGCTCATACACGCGCTTTACCTTGATCACTCCATTCCCCTTTCAGCCTTTACGTTCAAAATTCCAGCCTCTGAAAGCCCTCTGAGCAACAAGTGGAAGTAGATAAATCCTCCATAAGGCCTCCACTGGGCAACGGACTGCCGTACGCCTTCGTAGTCCAGGGGCAGGGCAAGACCCAGCCACTGCCGCAGCCTGTTACGGGCGCCCACGTCATCTCCGGGAAAGACATGCAAGCGTCCCAAACCTCTCAGCAAGACGTATTCGGCGCTCCAGCGGCCCACCCCGCGAAGTCTGC
>CALBZH010000177.1 GCA_937889795.1 uncultured Syntrophobacteraceae bacterium
GTTGTTCCGTCCCGCTCCGCCCTTGACCGGCTGCCTGGCGGGCCGAGCCAAGCTCTCACCGCCGGCAGGGGCCCCACCGGGCCGTCCCGGGCGCGTTGCCGGCAATTGGCCCGGCCGTGCTCCGATTTGTCCGGGCCGCGCCCCCGGTCTTCCGGGTCTCCCGGCGAGATTCGCCTGATTCCAAGGCCGGTTGTAAAGATTCGGTCGTTGCTCGGCGCCAAGTCCTGGCCTCCCGCCGGGTCTCACCGCCGGAAGGGTTGTGGGCCGTCCGGGCCTGTCACCGGCGCCCCAACCCGGACGTCCGGGTCTATCCCAGCCCGGCCTGTCCCATCCGGGTCTGTAACCAGGCCGGTAACCGGGTCCGCCGGGGCGCCAGTTGTTGTAGACAACCCGGTTGTGATAGTAGCCGACGTTCCTGTAATGGTAGCCCCCAACGCCCCAGTAGCCGCCTCCATACCACCCATGATGGTGGTGATCCCAGAAGCTGTCCCAAGCTGCCCAGGTCAGTCCAACCACCGCCGCGGTAGTGATGGCCGCACCCAGCCACGCATAGGGGTTGTAGTACGCAGGCTGATAGCCCCAGGAGGCAGCGTACGGATCGTACACGGCCGAATAGCCGTACGTCGCCGGGTAGGCCACGTAGGTCGTGGGAGTCGCATACCCCGGGTAGGCATATCCCGTCCCGTACACCACGGTGCCGTCCTGCACATACGACCCCGTATAGCCGGGCGTGTACCCCACATAGGCGGTACTTTCCGTGGAGTCGTACACCTTCACGTACTTGGCGTTGTAGCGCGGGTTGCTGGGGGGAATGTCATTCACTTTCTCGGGTGGAGACACGCACACCTTCCAGGGACCATTCGGCGAAGTCGCTTCGTACCAGACGCCCTGTTCCACGGCGTAATACCGCATGCCCTGCTTGAAGACGGTCTGGCTCGTGTTGACCGCATATTCCAGGTCGGTGTTCGGGATGCCTTCCCACTTGGGATCACCGTCATAGGTGACTTGTATGGTGGCTTTGCTCCGATCGATGGCGGCAGTCTGCGGGATGTACATCTCATGGACCGCTTCATCGGCCTGGGGTGTTCCCGCAACATTCACGAGCACGAAACCCTTGACCGAATCTTCGGGAATCTTGGCGAAATCGGAAGGAAGACTCCTGGACGGCACGTAGGTCCACGGGCCTTCCGTAAGGGATTTGGACTTGAACCAGCGACCGGAGATGAGGACGATGTATTCCTGTGTCTTCGAATAGAGGAAGATGTTGTCCTCCGTGTTGCTCACATAGAGCAGGTCGGTCCCCTGAATCGGCGTGTACTGGGGCTCGCCCTCGGTTACCAGCAGCTCGGTGGGCTCCGTGGCCACGATGATCTGAGGCATCTTCCCGTCAACCGCTTGGACCTTCTTGGGTCCTCGTTGCTTGGGCTCCTTTTCGCCGCTCTGCTTCTCGATCTCTTTCCACATGGCGTTGACCGCCTCGGGAACCGATGCAGGCACATTCCATGGGCCTTTCAATTCCGTGGCGCTCAGCCATTCCTCTCCTCCACGAAGGTAATAGGCCTTCCCCTCGGGGTCGTACACCATGAGAAACGGCGTGTTGCCCACGCGCATCAGCGTGGAGTTGGGAAGCGGTAGGAGCTTGGGGTCGCCCACGAGCGGAACGAGCACCGCCGGATGAGTGACAAAGAGGATCTTGGGCGGCTCGATGTTGAGCCCCGAGTCGGCTTGCATGGCCTCCCGGACCTTGTCCATGGCCGCTACAATCCGGTCTAGAGACAGCGTGTATTGCCAGTCCTTCACTTCATTTTCCAGGAAGGTCCGCAGCTTCTCTTCCTGCTCCGGCTTCGCGTCGGCAAATTTGACCTTGGTTGCTTCTACACCCTCGATGGTGGCCATCCGCGTATCACGGTCGGTTGCCACGCGAGCGGAAAACCATACGACTCCGAATACGGGTTGTTTCTCCCCCTTCTTTTGCACGGAAACCGCCGATCGTGCCGTGAGCTTGTCTTCCTTGAACGTCTCCAACTGAGGCTGATAAAGCACAACCGACGCCTCGGGGTGGACGAATTTCTTCGGCCACTCCGAATCGGCCGCTCGACTGGCACCGGCCAGACCAGCGACCAACAACAGCGCCACAACAAGCCCCAGAGCTTCGGTGTTCCTGCTTTTCCGTTTCGTTCTGCTCATCCTCCCCTCCTTTGTCCGGAAATTGCTTCATGGAATCCGATTAACCAAGCGATATTTCAATTTAGTAATCATCGTATCACGTCATTGAAAGATTGCATTGAAACAAGATCCGCGAGATAGCAGCGTACAGGCCGTGAGCGCAAAAGGCTCAAAGCGCCTTGTTGCGATCTATCCATGGAGTGCAGGGAGGGCACCGTGGACTGAAAAAGCTTGGCTCTCCGCTGCGAGTTGTCGATTCAGGTTCGAGCGGGCTCCGGAAAGACCGGATGGAGCCCCTGTCGCAGGTGAACGGAAGCGGTCGAGCTGCCGCCCGTGAGCGAGGTTACCTTAGGAGCGTTTTCATGGCGAGCATTTACAAGGCACTGATGCGCGCGGCTGAAGAGCGAAGAGCTCTCCATAACCTCACCGGACTCTCGGAGATTGAGGGTGCAGCGGGAGGGACAGCCCCGCAGGACGCCAGCGAAGACCTCATCGACCTGATCGCATCGATTGAGTCCCTGCCAATGCTGCCGCGAAAGAAGACGATCCAGTTTCTTGGGTCTCACGACGGAGCCCTTGCGATGACCCTTGCCAGGAAATTCGCGGAGGCTTGTGCCGTTTCAATGGATCTGGCGGTCCTCTTTGTGGATCCCAAGGCTCCTGCTGCCCGCAGAGACGGATTGTATTTCCTTGACCCCCTGTCGGACCGATTCGCGGCAAGCCGCCGATTCAAGAGCCCGGACGAAATGATTCGTCCCGCGCAAGCCAGGAACCTCTCCACCTTCCCTTCTTCAGAGCTCATTCGACTCTGGAGCGAGCAGGATGCACCTGGATCCGGTGGCTCCCCTTGGATTCACGTCAAGCAGCGGTTCGATCTGATCGTCATTCCCGCATTCCCGGTTAGCGAGGCCGTACAAGCATGCGATATCGGCGCGCGGGTAGACGCCGTCATTGTGGTTTTCGAGTCGGAAGCGACCGATCCACAGACAATCTCATCTCCGGGCGACCTGGGCCTGGCATCCGTCCTGGAGCAGATTGCCCAAGGCCTGTGGTGCCCCAACCATACGTTCTCCTGCCTGGACATCCCCCTTCTTCTGCTGACCCGCCCAAGCCCTTCAATCTCTCGCCTCGACGAGATCGAATGATCTTCCCGTTCGTGCCTCGTAACCGCATCGGTTGAACGATTCGAGACGCCCGCAGAGCTGGCAGCGCTCCGCAAACATGGAATGCATCATGGCAGAGTTGGAAGCCAAGGACTCTTTTCGAGAGAGGGGCACGGCTCGGAGATCGACTCGTGCTGGCAAGAGTGGCCTTGAAACAGCCGGTTGCCGGCCAAGAGGTCCAGCCATTGATCAACTGGACCCCTCATCTCCG
>CALBZH010000178.1 GCA_937889795.1 uncultured Syntrophobacteraceae bacterium
CGAGATATCCACTCGTGACTGGAGTTCAGACGTGTGCTCTTCCGATCTGCCAAGCGCTGTCTCAAAATTTGCCGATGTAGAGCAAGGTGGCCTCCCTTGGCATTGAAGTTGCTTTAAAGGCGTGCAACTCAGTGAGAGTCAACGCCAAGAAGAGCGGAGATCGAGGGACTCTAACGAAGTTAAAACAGACTCAAGTCTTTCCATAGGGGAACGATATTAGTAGCGACCATAGGGAAGGAGGTGTGGCAGCGGAGAACAGGAGCTTGCTTTAGAGGTGAAATTCAAGCAACGTCACATCCCGTAGTCGAGCGTAGAAACAAAAACAGAAGTCAAACCAAGGAGAACGCAATGTTGATCAAGATGAAAGAGAGCAAGGGTTTTACACTGGTGGAATTGATGATCGTTGTGGCAATCATCGGCATCCTGGCCGCCGTCGCCGTGCCGTTCTATCAACGGTATGTTCAGAAAGCAAAACTGACGTCTCTTGTCTTCCCGGCCATTCACTCCATTGAAACGAACATCGCCGCCTATTACGCCGTGTCCAATTCTCTTGGTGGTGTGAATATCAACAATATGACTCACGATGCCGACTTGAGCTGTATCAACAGCACGCCTCCTGCGTGGTCTGGGACCAACCTGACCATCACCATCAGGGGATGCACGGGGCTCGAGAGCCTTAATAATCAGACTTTTGTGGCCGCGCCTAAAACCTCTGCGGGGAAGATCACCAAGTGGACCGTTCGTGGCACCCTTGCGGATGAGCTTGGTCTGACTACCAACTAGACCTGAATAAGAGCAAGGAACCAGCAGTATGAGGGGGTTGCGACCGTTCCTAGGAGGGGTCGCAACCTCGTTTTTGTTCTGATGTGGATCGACTTGGCGAGGTGGGAAATGGAGTTGAGCTGGAAGAGATTGTTGGCCAACAAAATACTGAGCGGTATCGCTTTCGTCACAGTTGTTTTAATGATACTTGCAGCGTATTCCAACACGCTCTATTCACCTCCGGTTCTCGATGATTTCCATTCATTTATTGATGAGCCATTGACTAAAGTCCAAACGTGGTCAATGGAATCAATAATTACTCTTGGACAGACAAAATTTGGATTTTTTAGATGGATTCCAATGACAACATTTGCATGGGATATATGGTTTGGAAAAGGAGAGCTAATATATCTACATGCCACTAATATAACAATACATATTATTTGTTTTGTTCTGGCATTTCTCTTTGTATTTTATGTTGGGAAGACACAAAAGATACTGGCACCCGACGATTCGGTTCCCTTTCGATCCATTGAAACGGCCCTTTGGGTGTCGGCCATTTGGGCTCTCAATCCTGTGCAGACCAATGCGGTGACCTATCTCGTGCAACGCATGACGTCTCTCGGAGCCCTTTTCTATCTATTGAGCATGACCTGTTATCTTGCCGGTCGCATCCGGATTCGCGAGAAGAAGGGCGACAAGACCGGGGCTAGGATTCTTTACGGTCTGGCATTCGTTGCAGCTGGGTTGGCCTTCCTGAGCAAAGAGAACGCCGCGACCCTCCCTGTGTTGATCGTTTTGACGGAGTGGTGGTTCTTTCAGCCAGAGCTCCATCGTCATGTATTGGACTTTTGCAAGAGACATAAGCTCGTGACGGCAGTTGTGTGCGGGGCTGTCCTGGTCATAGGCTACAGAGTCTTGGTGGCACAGCTCGCGGGGTTTGGGGGGAGGCATTTCACAGCAGGGCAGCGTCTGCTGACAGAAGCTCGGATCGTGGTGTGGTATGTTTCGGTCCTGTTGTGGCCTCATCCGGGCAGGCTTTCTTTGGAGCATCACGTTGAGCTTTCGACATCGCTTTTTCATCCATTCAGCACGATCATCTCAATTGTGTGTTTGGGAATTGCGGGCTGGTGGATGATCACCCGTCGGCGAACCTATCCGTTGGTCACCTACGGGCTGATGTTCTTCTTTCTCAACCTGGTCATCGAATCGAGTATTATTCCCCTGGAGCTCGTCTTCGAGCACCGGATGTATCTGCCGTCAGTGGGGCTGTTTCTTGCCGTTGTGGCTACAGCACAGTACCTCCTGATGGCAGGGGCAAAGAAGCTTACCCTCCGTGAGGTTCGAACCGTTTCTTACTGCGCGGTGGGAATTCTCGTTTCCATACTAACGCTGGGTACATTCGAACGGAATGAAACGTGGCGAGATCATGTTACCCTGGGGGCGGATGACGTTGCAAAGCAGCCGGACAGTCCTCGAGCCCACTCCAACTATGCCGTTGCGCTCTCTCGGGCCAATCGGAACGAGGAGGCGATAGCGGAAGCGAGAGCTGCAATGCGTTTGGGGCAGCGTCACTATGAGGAATATGGGGTTTCTGCAAACACGATCCTTCTGGGGTATCGAGCTAAGAAGGAGCATGAGAAGGTGGTGGATGAGGGTAGGCAGTTCGTCGCGGCATGGCCTGAGGACGCCGACCCTTCCGCTTTGCCCGGCGTGTGGCTGAGTATTTCCGCTGCGGAGGCGGAGCTGGGGGAGCCGAAAAGTTCTTACGAGAGCATACTGACTGCGGCGATGACCAACTTCAGAATGAGGCCTCAAA
>CALBZH010000179.1 GCA_937889795.1 uncultured Syntrophobacteraceae bacterium
TGCCACGTGTCTCAGGGCGTTGGGTGCATGTGTTGGTCTTCGCGGGGCACCTGCAGCACCTCGACCGGCTTTTCCGGTAGGGTGCGGACGGTGAGCGTGTGCTGGAAAAGCTCCCGCGCTAGGGCTTGCACCTGCTCGGCCGTCACGGCGCGGACCAGGGCCGGGTATCGGCTTTCATAGTCCCACCCCAGGCCGAGCACTCCGTTCACGGCCGCGTCCTGCGCCTGGGAGTCCAGGCTTTCTTTCTGCATTTCATGAGCAATGAGCAGCATGTCCTTGGCGGTGGTCAGTTCGGCCTCGGGAACCGGCTCGGCTCCGATGCGCTTCAGTTGCTCGCGGATGATGCCTTCCACTTTCGTAAGATTTCCCATCGTGGTTTGCGTGACGACGCCGAAATATCCAGCGTTCTGGCCGTAGAAGGGCACGGCTCCCACCACGTAGACGAGGTCCTCGTGGCCCCCGCGGAGTGCTTCAAACAGACGTCCGCCGGGGTAGCTGGCCCCCGCGAGAATGGCGTCGAGCACGTCAAGCACCGGTCGTCTGGCATCGTGCAGGTCCAGCCCATTGGTCCCAATGAAGAGGGCCGCCGAGGATTTTTCGTTCTTCTTCTCCACCGTGGCATCGGCACTGAGGGCACTCGATTCGCGGGGCCATTGGGGCAGAGGCGTCGGGTCGCCCTTCCAGGAGCCGAAAGCGGCCTTGATCCCGTTCGTCACGGCCATGGGGTCCAGGTCGCCGAAAACGGCCAGCACGCACCGCTGCGGGTTGACCATCGCGCGATAGAAGCTCACGATATCGTCCCGCTTGAACGCCGATACGGATTCGACCGTTCCCAGCCTGTCCTGCTTGTAGGGTGAGCTCTTGAAATAGCTCGTCTTGAAGAGCTGCATGATCTCAAACTGCCAGCTCTCGTCCTGCTTCTGGATGGCCAGCAGTGTTTCCTTGCGTTTCTTCTCGATCTCCTCGGAGGGGAATTGGGCATTTTGGATCACATCGGCCAGGATTCCCAAAGCCAGGTCGAGGTCTTCCTTGAGCACTTTGACCGATACATGAAAAGTGCTGTTGTCGGAACGGGCCGAGATGGATCCGCCCACGTCCTCGATGGTCTTCAGAATCTCCTGCTTGGACTTCGTCGTGGTTCCCGCCGTGAGGAGGGACGTTGTGAAGGACGCGATGCCCGCCTGGGCGGCCTTTTCGAAAAGGAGCCCCCCAAGCCCGTACAGGTGAAAGGTGACGAAGGGGAGCGTCTTGTCCTGCTTTACAAGCAGTTGGAGACCGTTCTCGAGCCGCGTTGCCTTGACCGGTTCTTCCCGCGTCGCCGTTTCGCGGACTGCATTGGAGCCCATTGCCTCGCCGCCCGCCATGGGACGTATGGTTGCGACCGTCATGCGGTCGGTTCGCAGGTATTCCCGGGCAACAGCCTGGATCTCCTCGGGAGTGACTTGGCGGATGCGCTCCAGGTAGGCCTCATCAAAGTAGGGATCACCCGTGTCAAAGTACGAGGACGCGAGGGATGTGGCGATGGATGCGGCCGTTTCCTTGCCGAAGACGTGTCCGGCGATCGTGGCTTTCTTCGCCTTATCAAGCTCCTGAGGGGGCACCAATTCGTTTTTGAAGCGGTCGATCTCCCTTTCGACGGTCTCCAAGACTTTGGGCCAGTTTTGGTGCGCGAGTGTCAGGGAGATCGTGAATTGGCCATGCACGAATGACGGGGTCCAATTCGACGATCCGATGCCAAGGACCAGCCCCTCTTTCTCTTTCAAGCGCCAGTAGAGACGGGACGTTCGCCCTTCTCCGAGCAGAAACGAAAGCACATCCAGGGCGACCATGTCTCGGCTGTGCAGCGTGACGGATGGGAAGCCGATCATGACCTGATCCAGGCGTGCCAGAGAGAGCTGCCGTTCGGCGGAGCGTCGCGATGTTTGGGGCGGCTCATCGGGAATCGCTTCGGGAGGATCGGTCCGCCTCGAAAAGGTCCTGGTCTTGCTCGCCACGAATTCGACCACTTCCCGACTGGTTACGTTTCCCACCACGGCCACGACGATGTTCTCAGGCTGGTAGCGGCGGGTGTAGTAATCCAGCAGAGCATCTTGATTCTGCTGCACGAAGACCTCCTCGTATCCGATCACGGGGTTTTGAACCGGGCTGGTCTGGTAGGCCGTTTTGACAAACAGTTTCCAGAGCTCCCGGTCGATGCTGTTCTCCCCCATCTTGAATTCCTGCTGGATGACGGCCTTCTCGCGCTCCACTTCAACGGGGTCGAGGGTGGTCTCACTGACGTAAGAGAGCAAGAGGTCCAGGGCTTCCTTCCAGTTCGGGCCGGTTGTGTTGATGTAATAGACCGTCCGGTCCATGGACGTGTAGGCGTTGCTGATGCCCCCGATCCGCTGCAGCCGCTCTTTCGCCTCCGACTCCCTGAAGGATCGCGTGGTTCCACCCGAAACCACATGCTCGAGGTAGTGGGACAGGCCCGCGGTCAGGTACTGGCCTTCGTAAATGGATCCTGCCCGTACGAACACCTGAGAAGAGACCACATCGGAGTCTGGCTTCTCGCGGACCAGCACGGTGAGACCGTTCTTGA
>CALBZH010000180.1 GCA_937889795.1 uncultured Syntrophobacteraceae bacterium
TGTAGAAACCCGCATTTATAATCATGCGTACCCGCACTCATCCGATTTTTCGTGCCCAGATTATCTGACTCTATCGGAAAGTTCGTGCCCACATTATGTGACCGCATAACGCGATGTGCCCACAATAACTGATTCTATCCGTGCGATCTGCCCAGATTATTTGACGCTATCCGGGGCATCGGGAGCACCCATTTCCCTACGGATCTCGTTCTCCAGCTCCCTGGCATCCGGCAGCTTGTTTCGCAGCTCAGGAGGCAGCTCGCGTGTCAGGCGGTACTCGGAGACACCGACGGGTTTGTCGATCCCTCGCAGGGCATACTCGACTTCGAAGTGGTCGCGCTCTGAGCAGAGGATGATCCCGATCGAGGGATTCTCACCGTCTTCACGGACATAGTCATCCAGCAGGTTCAGGTAGAAGTTGATCTTGCCGGCGTATTCCGGTTTGAATCGGCCGGCTTTGAGCTCAAATGCCACGAGTGCCCGGAGGCGCCTGTTATAGAAGAGAAGATCGATGAAGTATTCCCTCTCGTTGGCGACGATACGGTACTGGTTGCCGATGAAGGCGAAGCCGTAGCCCAGCTCCAGCATGACGACCTTGATCTTTTCGACGATTCGGGCTTCCAGCTGGGCCTCCAGCATGGGTTCGGCTACCCCGAGCATGTCGAGCATGTAGACGTCTTTCATGGCGAGATCGGCCTGCTCAGCCAGATGCTCCGGGAGGGCCCTCCGGAAGTTGTGTTGTTTGCCGGACAATCGGTGCCTCTCGTAGGCTTGCGATTGGATTTGGTGGAGGAGTACGTTACGGCTCCATCCCATTTCGATGGTGGCCTCCAGATAATATCGCCGTGCCTCGCTGTCCTTAACCCTTGATAAAATCACCAGGTTTTGCCCCCAAGGGATTTCTCCAACAAGCTGTTGGAGATTCTTGTCGTCCCTGTATTCGAGGTAGAACTGCCGCATGTACCAAAGGTTTTGCGCTGAAAAGCCCGCACGGCCGGAAAACGTTCTGCGCAGATCCAGCGACAGTTGCTCGACGACCGATTTTCCCCAGCCCAACTGTTCCTGCTTCTCGGCGATTCCTCTTCCTATCCACCAGTATAGGTGGATGAGCTCCTTGTTGACGGTACGGGCGAAACGGATACGGGTTTCCCGGATGTGGCTTTTCACCTCATCGAGGAAGCTCAGATAATGCTGTTCCTGGTCGGTCGAGAGGGTGTTCATGCGTTGGTTTCCGGAAGCTAGAGGATGCCGAGCTTGTGGATTTCACGGTTGAACTCTTCCGTCTTGCCGGGACCCAGTTGGCCACAAAGGTAGGAGCGAACCTCGGCGTGCCTGGCGTTCAGGTGCTCACAAAGAGCCGTGATACCATAGCCGTGGCGAGCGAGCCTCGGTCCGATGGCGTTGAGGTCGGGAGAGAGGACGATCTCGATCATCTCCGTATCGATTGGCTTCGATCCCGCCTCGTAGCCTTTTTCGAGGGCCTGCGTGAGATAGTGGTTGATTTGAAGAGGGGTGATCAAACGCTCGGCGAGGAGCTCCATGGCTTCTCGGGAGACAATGTCACGCGGGCTAACGTTGGGCAGACTGCATTTATCCAGGATCCACTCAATGTATTGAAGCTGGTTGCCCCCGATCGCATCCAGGTTGAATATCTTGGCGCGGGCACCAACCTCCTCCATGCTGGGCTTGCGAAGCTCGTTACCCAGCCTTGGGTGACCGACCACCACGATCGCAAGGATTCCCCTGGCCTCCTCAACGGTTTCAATGAGATGCTTCAGTCCGACCAAGGTGCGCCCGTGCAGTTCGTGTGCCTCGTCGATGAAAAGAACGATGGGCTTTTTCACCTTTTGAATCAGCTCCTGAAGGATCCGCTCGCGTTTCTCGGGCTTGGTCGGGATCTTGAAATCCTTTTCGGTGGGCAGATCGGAAAACAGGGCAGTGAAAAGCGTATTGACATTGACTTGCCGCTTGTCGGTCGCGAGCGCCTTGCAGAAGACGAACTTGCTCTCATCCTTGAGCACTTCCTGCATGCGACGCAGCGCCATTGTCTTGCCGGATCCCACGATACCCGTCATGGCGATGATACCGCCCGATGCGATGGCTGTTTTCAAACTGAGAAGGGTTTTCTCGAAAGCCTCCGTTTCGAAGTACTCGGCCTTGTCCAGGTCCCTGGTCAGGCCGTAGTAGCTCATCATCTCACCGTACATGTTCATTGGCCCCCTCGCCCGCCTTTGAAGGGAAGAGCAAAATAAGCACGCACCTGCGCCAAAACGGTCTTCTTGTCGAGCGTCTCATCGAGAATACGATTCACTTCGTCCATTTGAGCCGAGTTGAGCCTCGCCAGAGGCATGCCGAGAGATCGGGCAATGGCGAGCTTCGCGTCGATCTTGTTCTTGAATTGAACCGCCTCAAACGGGTTGAGCTCTTCAAACGGTGTGGAAGGAGGTGAGTCGAAGCACGAGATACTCGATGCATCAAGGAGCGCCCGGGTGGAAGGCTTCTCGCCGGAGAGCGCGGATATGGGAATACTGATCTGCTTGGCCAGCTCTCCAATCCGATCGGCACGTCGTTCAAGGTCGCTCTTTTTGGGTTTGCGATAGGTGTTGAGAGGGATGGGACCTTTTGTGGGATAGAAGGGACCCCCTTTTTCGCCGTTGAGCTCCACGTAAAGCTCGTTGTCCAAAATTCCCCAAAGCAGAGTGACTTCCTCACCGGCCATGTGGGTGGCGAGCTGATAGCGAACCCCACTCACACTCACACAAGCATCGGCACCCGCCCTGCGCTGCTCGGGCTCTCTCGCAAAAGAGCAGAACCGCTCCCAGCTGCACATTTCCCGAAACCCGGAGGGGGGAAGATGCTTCAGCCAGTCCTCCATGCGGGAATGGTCTTCCGAGCGATGCGGCATGGCGTTGTAGCGCTGGAGGTACTCCTGGAGCCACTCGTTGGCTTCCTCGACGGTTTCGGGCTCATGAAAATGATAGAGGGTTTCGAACGATTCCTTCACCGTCCGAAACGGACGCTCCACCTTACCCTTGGCCCTGGCCGTCGTGCGCCGGCCATCGGAACCTTTTGGCATGTGCAGTCGAATCTCGACACCAAGTTGGGCCATGACTTGTTTGAACACTTTGCTCCAGGCCACGGGACCGTTGTCCATGTAGAGGATCTTTGGAATGCCCTGGAATGGGATCCCCGTTCTCTTCTTGGGTGCCATGGCATTGAAAAGGAAGCGCAGGGCAGTCATCACATCCTCGCCATGGACATAATGATACTCCTTGTAGAGGACGCCACTCCGGTCATCCGCTACGCTGATCAGCATGAGGGTCCGCGATCCATCAGAGGAATGGGAAGCCCGCTCTCCCTTGAGCTTTTTCAGATCTGAGGGCGAGAAATCAAACTGCCAGCAGTCGTTGCTGTGAACCGCCTGGAAGCGAACAGCAGGGGGCTCAACACGCATGGCCTTGTAACCGAGACCCCAGCGTTGCAGATACCGATCGACGGTCGTACGCTTCAGCATCCCTTCGGGTGCCTGCACAGGCCCTTGTGGCGTTTGGACGCCGTAGGTCTCCAGCAGGTGGATGCATTCCTTCGTGGAGAGATGTCGTCCTTTCTTATTGGTCGTGCGAACCTTCAACGCAGCCACAATCTCGCAGTACCGCCTCATCTCCGGCCCGGGAATTTTCCTGGGCTGATTGAAATCGGAACGATTGGTAGTCTGCGGCTGGTGATGCTCGTGTAACGCCCGTCTGATGCTCGAAGGAGAGACTCCATAGAAGTCGGCCGCTTCCTCGACCAAAAGCCGGCGCTTCGAGCTCCTGGCCTTCAGGGTATCGAGAGCGTTTCGAAGCATGATCAAGGCCTCAATGGGCATCCGTTTCCGGACCATGCCGCACATCCTCACTGTGCAGGGCGGCTGATGGCGTGTTTCTTCAGCCAGTTATGGAGGTTGGCTGACGTCGTCCCGTAGCGGGTTGCTATGAATTTCTTGGTGGAGCCGTTGGCAAGCAGGGCCTCGATCTCCGGCCTGTAAGGATCCAGCTTGCTCTTTCCGGGACCCTTGGGGCGACCCAGCGGAATCCCTGCCGCCTTCTTGGCACGCAACGCTTCCCGGGTTCTTTGTGAGATCAAATCCCTTTCGATCTCTGCCGCCATCGAAAAAGCCATGGCCACGATCTTGCTCTGAAGACTGTGATCCAGCTGCCAGTTGCCCTTCACTGCGTAAACGCTCACGCCCTTCTGCAGGGCGATGGAAAGGATCTCCATGCACTCGAGCATGCTTCTTCCCAGCCTGGACAATTCGCTCACGACAATGCTGTCGCCGTCCTCCAGTTCGTCCAGGACCGCGGCGATCTTACGGTTGCGCCAGGAGACTCTCCCCGAAACTGCCTCCTCCACAAAAGATATCCGCCCCAATCCCTTCTCATGAGCGAGGAGGAGAATATCGGACTTGTTCTTGTCGAGGTCCTGATCTGCCGTCGAGACTCTGAGATACCCGATGTTTGTTTGTTGATTTTTCGCCAATTCCTTCCTCGCAAGAACCCGATTCAATAAAAACCCCCAAACAGTGCCATTTTCTATCGTATACAATGCACGATATTCAATGATTTTCTTCTACATGGACGTAGACTCGAAACGTTCCTTTTTACAATACGATTCCAAAGCATGCCGGAGG
>CALBZH010000181.1 GCA_937889795.1 uncultured Syntrophobacteraceae bacterium
TGGATCGGATTGCCATGGCAGTTCCCTATCGACCGAGCATGACCAAGAGCCTCTTTGGCCCCAGAGAGATCCTGAAGGTCCGCATCGAAAAGGGAGTCGCCATCCTTGAGGTGGTGAGCGAGGATCTGGAGAAGGGACCGCACGAAACCGGCCAACCCTAGTGTTCCCGAAGAACTGGTGGCGTGAGAGTCAGGAAGGAGGGATCCCACGATGTCCAAGAGGAAACTCGTGATCATCTCCGGGTTGTTCCTTCTCTTCTGGACTGTGATCCCAGGAACGACCGTCTTTTGTGAGCAGCACGCGGTCCTGATCGGAGTAAAAGACTACCCGAATGTCAGACAGCTGCTGGGGCCGCTCCACGATGTCGGAGCGCTGAAGGCCATGCTCACCTCGCGGTATGGGTTTGGCGAGCAGAATGTGATCACCCTCGTCGAGGGACAGGCCACAAAAGAAAATATTCTGAGCACGCTCGCCCGGCTCACGAAGACAACGAAGCCCGGGGATTTCATCTTTGTTTACTTCAGCGGCCATGGCACGAGCGGGCTTGATCCCACCATGGGGCTCTCCATGGGGGACGCGACCGGGGCTCTCATCCCCTACGATTTCAAGGCCGAAAGAAGGGATCGCCAGAAGACGCTTGCGTCCATCATCATCGGCAAACGGGATCTCCGGCCCATCTTCTCCGAGCTCGACAAGACGAGAAGGATCCTGGTCGTTTTCGATGCTTGCTACTCCGGCTACACCGTCCGCGACGCGCACAGTGGCAGTGGGATCCCAAAATATGTGGATCTGGGATTGGGTGACGATGCTCTCGCGGCCAAACGCCCGCCGAGAAAACCGGAGCCCTACCCTTACGAAAACCTCATCTATATTTCGGCGGCCGACGAGCACGAGATGGCGCTCGACACCGACGAGGGACCGTCCAGTTTCGACGGGAAGCCCCACGGCGTTCTGACCAACGCGCTCCTGCACGGGCTCGCCGGTGCGGCAGACACAAACCGGGATGGGACCATCACCTATGAGGAGCTCCATCGTTTCGTCAAGCAAAGGGTTGGGTCCTTCAGTCAGACCCCCCAGATTCATCACGGCGCCGTGCTGAGTCGCGGCGTGTTTGAAACCAGTGCTCCGGCCAGATCAGCGCCCCCGACCTCCCATGGGATTCCCTTTCTTGCCGAGACTCTGAGGCTGAAAGTGACGGCAAAAGAGACGGAACGAGCAGACATTCAGACGAGGCTCAGGGCGATCCCGGGAGTCATCCTGGTGAGTGAGGGACCCGATCTGCTTTTGTATCTGGAGGGCGGGGAGGCTTTCATCGCTCATCCCGAGGGGGATCTGCTCTGGAGGTCCTTGACCGTTGACAACGCCGTAAGCCGGATCATCGGCTACGCCCGCATATGGGAATTGTTGCGCCTCAAGAACCCGAACCAGGATTTCGCCGTAAGGCTTGAAACGGGGCATCAACCGGGCAAGACTGTTTTCCAGGAGGGTGAAACCCTCGATTTCACGGTCCGATGCGAACGAAGCGCCTTCCTTCTTCTGCTCAATGTCAACCCCGTCGGGGATGTGCAAGTGCTCCTGCCCGAGAACGGGACATCGGAAGCTCGGACCTCGAAGGGCATCCCTTTCCGTATACGGGGGTTAGGGACTGTCAGTCCTCCGTTCGGAGTCGAGCTCCTGAAACTGTTCGCATTCAAGAGCAAGGTCGAAGCCGTGCAACGACTCGCCGCGGGCGATGGAGCGCTCGACCCGGCTGGAAGAGATTTCTCCATTCTCCTTGAGCTGCTCAAGAACCGCTCCGACTGGACCGAAACCCTCCAACACGTGATGACCGTGCCGAGACAATGAGTGAATCCGATGTGGAGGGGGCCTTGGCTGTGAGTCCAAGGCGGAGGGTGCGCTGAAGGCAACGACGCCTCGGCAGAAAGCCCTACCTGGGCAGCAACGGAAGCACGCGAAGGCGTGTACGGGTCGGGTCAACGGTGAGCAATGCGCCTTGCTCCAACTCGACGGCCATCTGCTGCAAAGCGTCGATGACCGGCCCGCCGATCACCTCGGGACTAAGATCTTCAGAACGGATTTGTACCACGCTGGGCTTGTCACCGTGGGTTGCTGCCAGGATCGCGTTGAAATCCAGGTCGTGCGTGAGGACGACGTATCCGTTGGCCTTGGCAAAGGCCATGATCTCCGAGTCGGGCGCATCGGCCGCACCGAGCTCTGATCAATGCGCCGCCTCGATGACAGCGCTGGCCAACAAGGAGACCCACCGCGGCGACGGGTTCATATCGACCAACGGTTCATGGACCAGCCACTGTCACTTCGCGCTCTTCAGCCCGCCAGGCTGCGTAGAGCAGCGCCTGCAGGATGTCCTCGCGCTCCAGGTAGGGATAGTCGGACAAAATTTCGTCAATCGTGTGACCTACGCCCACCTGGCCTACAATCATACCGACCGTGACCCGCATGCCACGAATGCAGGCTTTGCCGCCCATCACTTCAGGTCGTTGGGTAATGCGATCCAAACGTTCCATGTGTCGATCCTTATCGGAACTCGTTGAAATGGCATTTGCCTGAGAATACCATTTCAAGAGCGATTTACAAGAATTCGCTATTCGGGCTCGATGTCGGCTGGCCATTCAGGACAGGGAGAACCTCACTATTGCCCGTCGCCGAAGAGCACCACGGGCGCCCAGCACAAAGGGTGGCGGTAAAAATCGCCGTCCTCGCCACGGATCACGCGCAGCTTGGCTTCGCTCAGGGCTTCGGCCCGGCCCTTGCCCTCCTTGAGGCC